>CAKZNA010000259.1 GCA_937129355.1 uncultured Sphingomonadales bacterium
GTTAGCGGCGACACGATAAGCGGCTTGCCAAATTCTGTTTTGGCGGCAAACTCAACATCGAAATGTAAAGGATGCTGATTCATTGTGAGCAACGAAAACCAGCTATTGTCGGTCTCTGTAATCGTCCGGCCCGGGCGGTGCTCGTAAATATCGCCGACCGTAAACTGCTCATAGTAACGGCCATAATTCTCCCGGTATCGGCCCGGTTCTATCTCGATTGCTCCATCGCGCATGACTATATCTATCCTTCCAATCCGTGGGCAGCGTCAAGAGGATTCCAATGGCACAAGAAAAGCATCTGCCTCAACCTGAAAAGCGAGGGGGGGTATGGATAATATGATCCGCAGTTGGAGCAAGCCGTCTATCGTCAATAGCGGTATCTTTGCCTATCCAGCGAAACCCGACCTTAAAATATCCTGGATATGCCTGGATGATGTTGCTGCCGATATGGTCGAAGCATTGCAGCGGGATAACTTGCCAGATGGCCACTATGCCATTGGCGGGCCGGAGGCGTTGGTTGGTGATCAAGTGGCGGAACGGCTTGGCGAAGCGGCAGGCAAGGAGGGCGCTTTCAATAGCCTTACACCTGTTGAATTTGCTTCCAACATGAGCCTGCTGGTGACCGGTTCCGTCGAGGTGCAGCCACATAGCGTTTACCGCGGCATGGTGAGCTTTTATCGCTTCTATAACGTCCAGGACCTGTCGCCATTAATTGCCGACAATGCGAAAACCGATGCCATTTTCAATTTCAAACCGACATCTTTGATCGACTGGGCAAAAAGGCAGGATTGGTCTGACCCTACCGATCCGGCGCTTGCTATACGCATGTCGGGCAGCATGTCGTAAGGATCAGATCGGGCTATTGCTGTCCATCTGATCGAACCGTTCTTCAGCAACTACAAGATCATCGGCCGTATTTATGTTGAGGAAAGGGTCTGGTTGGCTATGCTTCCAGACAAACTCCTCACACCCGATCATCTCTGCAAAGCCGTGTAGCGACCGTCGCCCACTGGCAGCATAAATATCCAGCGAATTGCGGGCTGATGTCGGCCAAAGCGCGCAAGCAAGTTGAAGGCGGCCGCGATGTTGCGCTATCACAGCTCGATCATCTTTCGCATGGCTGTCCAGTTGCGGAAGCAGATCAAGCGGCAGAAAAGGCATGTCGCAGCCCATAAGCAAAACGTGGCGAGCATTTGCTTGCGCAGCATATTCTAGTGCATTCGTAAGAGCAGAGAGCGGCCCGACACTAGATTCACGATCGAATAACCGCGGCATCAGGTCTGGAAAATCCAGCTTGCTATCCACCTGTATTGCCACCGCAACATTGTCCGACATCTTGGTCGCAATCGAAAGCGCATGATCGATCAACCTTTTGCCAGCGAGCATCCTTTCGGGCTTGTTTCCGCCCATCCGCTTGCCGTTGCCGCCGGCTGCAATGACGATAGGAATGTCAGATGGAGCGATCAGATTCATTGGTTATACTCTGGAAAGCAATGCCTGCTTTGTCCAATAATTTTACTGCAAGAATGACATTCGCGACGCGCTGCGGACTGCATCTGGGATCCGCGTTTCGGGGCACAGAGATAGTTCGGCCATTTGCGGTGATATGGCGGGGGACAAATGGTGCGTGAGCCAGTCTGTCGACAACTGGTCTCAGGGGTGATTTTCCCGTATTTACGCGAACCTAACGGGAAATGTATCACTTTTGCCAATATTCGGCGCTCTTTGGACCATTGATCCAACCAGTTTCTGGGGTTCATCCGCATAGTTCCCGTTTGCTCGTGAACGCGAATTGAAACGCGATACTTCGGGACAAGCGCATAGTAAAACGGGAACCGAAAAATTCGTTCCCATGTATCTGAGCGTGGTTGATTTACTGACCATTCAGATAAATCTGACCTGTCAGCCTTGCGCAATTTTCCTAGCAGTCGATGATCACGGTCAGGAGAAAACGACCTGTCAGCATTGCGCAAATATCGGAGCGGTGCATCATTGTCAGGAAGATTAAGTTCTAAGGAAATCTAGCGATGCAAAATCTCAATATCCAATACCGCGATCCGAGCGATCTCAAAGCCTATTCCGGCAATGCCAATACTCACCCCGCAAAACAAATTTCGGCGATAAAGCGATCAATCAAGAAATTTGGTTTCATCATTCCCGTTTTGGTTGATGAGCAGGATATGCTGATCTGCGGGCATGGGCGCGTTGAGGCCGCCATCGAATTGGGGCTGGAGGATATCCCTGCAGTTTCTGTTTCTCATTTGTCCGAAGCGGAGAAGCGTGTTTTCATCATCGCGGACAATCGGATAGCTGAAGGTTCGGTGTGGGATACGCAGCAGCTGGCAATAGAATTTGAAGGAATCCTTGAGCTTGGCGAAGAGATCGAGATTATCGATACCGCATTCGAGCTTCCTAAAATCGACATCATTCTTGATCAAGCAGCCGATCGGCCGGAAGATGACCCCGACGATGCACCGGTAGATCTG
>CAKZNA010000260.1 GCA_937129355.1 uncultured Sphingomonadales bacterium
CGCGGATCATCCTGATATTGTTGACCGTGTTAAATATTCTGGCGGTGTTGGTAACGGTAACCCTGCCCGCGTAACGAAAGAAGCTGTCGCTGCAATTCTTGAGCTTGATAGAGTTCTTGTTTCTTCGGCTGTATCCAATACCGCTGAAAAAGGCGCAACGGCTGCAATCGATTTTATTGGTGGCAAGACCGCCCTCCTTTCTTACTCGCCACCTACGCCAACTCTGATGATGCCTTCTGCCGGTTATACTTTCAACTGGTCTGGCTTCCTCGGCTCAAACGGCACTGGCATTCGTGTCAAGAAATACCGTCTGCCTGAAGAATTCGAAAGCGATCAGATTGAAATCCAGATGGCCTTTGACCAGAAGGTTGTTTCAACCGACATGGGTTATTTCTTTGACTCCATTGTTGCGTAACACAAATTTCACGGGCGTGATTTATTTGCGCCCGTGGTTTTTATGAAATCCATATCTCGTTTCGGCTTCTTTTCTTGCTTTAATCGCCTCCTCTTTTTTATCAAAATATCCTAGATGAATTTGTCGATTATTTGGACTGATAAAAGCATTCCATTTATTCATTTGCGACTTCCAGCGCACCCCCATGACGCCACTTGTATTTTGACTTGGGATTTTTTTATTTTTCATATTTTCTTGATGAGAAACATGCCGTAGATTTTTATATCTATCATCTAATATTTTCCCATCAATATGATCGATGAATTTTTCTGGAAGGCATCCGTTTTCGAAATACCAAACAACACGAGATCGTTTATAAACTTTCCCCAAAAGGCTAAAGCTCCAATAACCATGACTATGAACGGTTCCTGCTTCTTTTCCTGCATATTTGGTATTCCAAATTTTCCAACTTCTTGATGTCTTAAACCAAGAAATATTACGCAACTTCCAAAAAAGTTTGCCTCTTTTGCGATCATAGCGCAAAAACAAAGAAAAATCAATCATGTCGCAATTTTATCATAAAAAGAAAGTCGAGTCAACATGAAAACAAAAACTTGGCTAAAAAAATTCGACCCCGAAATGGAATTCGTGGTTTCGAAAACGGGCTTCCTTGATATTGATGGAAAGCGCGTCGAGTTGGGCGAACGATTGGTTAAGGAGGATTATAATCCAAGACGCTTGCGACAACTTTATGAGTCGCGGCGTATCGCTGTTGATATCAGCGTTGCAACACTGATTGCAGAAGCCGAAAAGAAAGCCGCGCTTGAATCAGAACCAAACATCATTGTTGAGCCTTTCGATTTTGAAAATGGTCGAATCATTATCAAAGAAGAAGAAAAAGGCTGGATTAAAGTTTATGTTGATAGCGAACAAATAGGCAAGGCTACGCGCGACCGCAAAGAAGCCGAAGAGATTGCTTTGGAATGGATTAACGAAAATGCGTAAAGGTAAAGCCGCAACTCGATTGACCGTTATTAAAACCCGCGAGACAATTGAAAAAGGTCAAATTGTTTGCGAGGATCCGAAAGATCCCAATTTTGTTGAGGGATTGAATTTTGATAAAGCTGTAAAAGAAAGATTGATAAATGTCTTCTCAACTCGAAACCCTCCTAAGAAAAAAAATAGCGGCGGGGTTTAAGGGAAAACTTCTTAGCGGAACGCTAACAAGGTTAGTTGATACGGCTGCTGTTGATCAATACGGGGATCCTGTTTATACAACGTCAACATATAAAGTCGAAGGTATCGTTGACGAATATTCAGATGCATATCGTGCGCAAGCCGGAATCCCCGAAGGAGATAGCAAGGTTGTTTTGATTTTGGGGAATTGTGAGATTGATCCAATTAAAGATGACACTGTAACATTAACTGGTTTTCCGACAATGAAAATTCGCCGAATCAAACTAGACCCGGCGAAAGCTTCAGCGGAATGTCAATCGTTTGAAATTATCTAAAGACAGCCCGCCAACTTGATAATTTTTTTGTCAGATGGCTTTTTGACAATTTTGGCTTTGACCTCATTATGTGTAGCATGTCTTAACCAGCCTTCAAGCAGTAACTCCTGCATATCTTCTTCACTTGGATTGAATCCATCCGCAACCCAAATGTCATCAACTTCAAATTCTACCGTCCATTTTAAACCCATTTTCTTTTCTCCTTCATTTGTTTCGATGCCCACAAAATAGCACATTAAAAACTATTGTCAACCCATGGCCGTAAAATATAATGAAAAAATTTGGGCGAACATAAAACGCGAAGTTCGCAAGGAAATTTTCAAACTAACTGAAGGCGTAAAAAAAGAAGCCACAGATTTAGTTTTAACGTCTGGTAAAACGGGTCGCACGTATCGGCGCAATGGAGTTGAACACCAAGCATCGGCACCGGGAGAACCATTTGCAAGCGACACAGGCACAACACTTTCGCAATTCCGAACCGAGACGCGAGACTCTGGATTTACAGGCGCATTTGTTGCCGGTGGGGAAAACGCAAGACGGTTGGAACTTGGTACAAGCAAAATGGATGCTAGACCGTTTGCCCGCCCCGCCCTCGCCAATCAAAAGAAAGAAATTGAACAAGGGCTAAAGGATGCTGTTAAGCGTGGTGCTCGTTAATCATCTATTTTTACCTGCTGCAAATAGAAAAGCCTTTGCGTCACAATCCCAACTAGTTTCAAATTCTGTTTCGCTTTCAATACAGTCTTCGACAAGATTACAAATATCTTCGTAACGATTTGAAATTTCAATAAGACGATCAATGTGATAACCGTCTGTCCCATATTTGGCAGGAATGTGCCAAAGTTTTGAAGATAATTTTTTCAGAAATTCAAAATCGGTTTCTTCATTTTCCATTTTACTCTCCTTTGTTAACATTCACAAGATAGCAAACCAAAATCACAGTGTCAACAGAAAAATATTCATCGGGAGAAACACCTAAAGCAGGCGATTTGGTTGAATTTGAATCAACGGGCGAAAGACTTTTAGTGAGCCGCGTTTTAAATAACATGCTTTGGATTGGGCCTTCATGCTTTTCACCGACAATTTTTAATTTGGTTTCACGGTATGATTAATCTTTCGCCATCGCTTTATACATTCATAAATGATGATGCAGCGATAATGGCAGATGCAACAAAAGTCTATACGCGCCGCCCTGTACCTGAAAATGCAGTTTATCCGTTCATTGTTGTTTCTTCGCAAGTTTCGCACGCTGAAAACGATTTCATAAACAATATTACACGCAACATAACTTACGATGTCATTGTTTATGGACAAAATGATACTTCAAGTAATTACCGAACAACAGAAAATATTGCCTTTTTGGTTCAAAACAAATTTGTTCGACTAACATCAACACAAATGGCGATCCCCGCAGGTTACCATTTAGTTCAAGTCAACGCAATTGGGCCTTTGGCCTATCCCACAGATGATAACGACAAAATAGCTCGTGGCATATCTGTCAACATAACAATTAGTAAGGACTAATAAAAAATGGCTTCCATTTTTACAACTTCTCTGGCGACTTTCCAGATTACTAGCGACACGACCGCTCCGGCAACTTTTGATGCCTCTGGATACGGCGCACTTACATATACATCGGTTTGTCCAATTGAAAGCATTGGGCCATTTGGCACTGCCTATGATCCTGTTACCTTTGATGACATTTGCACTGGCCTTCGCCAGAAAATTAAAGGCATCAATGACAATGGTGATATGGAAGTAATCCTTGGTTACGATGATACCGATACAGGTCAGGGCCTTCTTGTAACGGCTGGTAATGATACATCAACTGGCGACTTTAATTTCAAAGTTACTTTGCCGAATAAACAGAATGCAACAGGTGCAGATGCCATTATTTATTTCGGTGGTAAAGTAATGTCAACGAACTTTGTTCCCGGCGCTGCAAACGATGTTGTCAAGCGCAACGCGACTATCGGAATTACCACTGCTCTTGTTATTGTTAACTCGACTGCAGGCGTTTAATAGTGAAACAGGGCGAAGTCAAATTAAAGTTAGGGCCGGATGAAATAATTCTCCGGCCTACGCCACATGCATTAAGAACGGTTCTTAATGATTTTGGTGGCGTGAGACCGCTTTATGGAAAGCTTTATAACATTGAATATGAGGCTGTCTTTGGAATCATAAAAGCGGGTGCTGTGAATGAAAACGGCGATCCCATGTCAAATGATAAAGCCCTCGAAGAAAATATTTATTTGGCCGGAATTTCTGATTTAGTTGAGCCTTGCACTGAATATCTTGAACTCTTGATTAATGGTGGGCGTCCACCAAAAAAAGTGGAGGACGTTGACACCGAAAAAAAGGAATAAGCCAAGATGAATTTTTAGACTGGCTATGGAAAATTGCCGGTGGCTGGCTTGGATGGCGTCCAAAAGAATATGAATTCGCGAATATGAACGATATTCTTTTAGCATACGAAGGCCATCTCGATAAACTAAAAATACTTCATGGCTCATCCGAAGATCAAGACGAAAAACCCAAAATAGAAGACGCAGAAACCTTTGCAAAGGTGTTTGGCAAAAAAGGCGTAATTAGAGAATAAAATGGCCACTCTTGCAGAAGTTGAAGTCTTAATAAAAGCAAATATGAATCCGCTTGTTCGGTCTTCCAAGGAGGCTGAAAAGCGGATTTCTGCGTTAGAGGGTAAGTTAACACGCGCCGGTCAAAAAGCCGCCCCTCAATTCAGACGCGCGACTTCTGAAATCAACAAAATGTCTGTTGCGCTCAAAGCCACAACAGCATTAGCAGGAACACTTGCCGGTTCTCTTGCAGCCGGTCTGTTCAAAAGAGCAATAACGGAATTTGCGACATTTGAGCAGGGTATGAAAAATGTTCAATCGGTTTCAGGCGCAACAAAAAAAGAGCTTGTTTCTCTTTCTGAAGCGGCTCTAAAAGCGGCTGCTACGACTCGATTTAATCCAAAGCAAACAACCGAAGCGCTCTATGCATTGGCGTCTAGTGGACAAGCCGCACAAGAGCAAATTGCGAGCCTGCCAAATGTCTTGAATTTTGCTGAAGCCGCTCAAGCCGATCTTGGACTTTCAACCGAAATCGTTACGTCAACGTTAAATGTCTTTGGCCTTGAGGCGGCGCAATCCGCCCGTGTTGCTGATGTGTTTACGGCGTCGATTGGCGCAAGTGCATTGAATGCTCAACGAATTGCCGTCGCAATGCGCAACGCTGGACCAACGGCTGCAGCGCTTGGGCAGTCATTTGAATCAACTACAGCATCCCTCGCAATCTTAACATCTGCTTTCGGCAATGGTGAAAGAGCAGGCTCTGGCTTGCGAGGAATTCTTGTCGAATTAGGCAAGAAAGCTAAAACACTTGGAATCAATATCAAGGATTCAAAAGGTTCTTTTCTCCCATTAGTTGACATAATTGAGCAACTTGAAAAGCGGGGGGTTACAGCCACTCAAATAATTGAAAATTTCGGTGCTGAAGCCGGACCATCGCTTGCGGCGCTTTTGACAAAAGGTTCAAAAGCATTGCGAGAAATGGAAGAGAATATAAAATCTAACGGTCAGGCCGCCAAAGTTGCGGGCGAACAATTAGACACGCTTTCCGGTGATTTTGCGGGCCTTTCATCTGCTATTAGTGCAGCGCTTGTCGGTATTGGAGAAAGTCAATCTGGACTTGTGCGTGATACAACACAAACTGTCACCAATCTTGTTCGTTTGTGGTCTGGTTATGCAGAAACTTTGGGCGATGCTGAAGAACAAACACGCACACTTTCAAACGCCCTTTCTGTAATTGCCGGTATTGTTGCAACTCGCGTGGCTGCCGGAATGCTTACGGCTGCAAGCGCAACTGGCGTTTTAAGCGCCGCTACAATTTTATTGACACGATCATTGCGTTTACTTGGCCTTACAAATCCACTTGGCCTCTTGATAACTGCCATTGGCGCTGCTGTATTCGGTTTTCAAGAATTTCGAGACACGCTTCATCCAATCCAAGGTGAATTAGCAACGCTTGGTGATTATGGCGCTGTTGCTTGGCAACGCATTTCTGATGGCGTTGAAAAAGCCTCGGATATGATTGCAGCAGCATCTAGCGCTATTGCCACTTATATAAGTGAAGCGTTGGGCGGCGCTGAAATAAGTTTTGCTGACTTGGGAGATGTTGTCAAAACTGTTGCGAATGGAATGATTGGCGCATTTGTTCTCGTTTCACAAACAATAACGTCAACATTTACAAAACTCCCTGCAGCCATTGCTGAAGCTGTCATCGCTACAATGAATGCAATGATTGCGCAAGTAGAATCTGCATTAAATAAAGTTGTCGCTGCTGTTAATAATGTATTAGGCTCGTTAAATTCCGTTGGTGGAAATATTGGACTTAGCCTTGGAACAATTAAACCAGTTGACTTAGGTCGAATTACAAACGCTTATAAAGGAGCGGGTAAAGCTGCAGGTGCAGCGTATCAAAAAGGTTTCAAAGCATTAACACGTGATTTTGTCGGCGATGCTTTTGATGGATTGCGAGAAGATGCAAATAGACGCGCAAGGCGTCGTGCCGATGATGCACTTAATGGTCCCGAAACTGGAGGAACTGTTAATTTTTCACGTGGAACACTTTCTCCAATTCCAAATGGTGGACAAACGCTAACCCCTAATCCTCCAAGCATAGGCGGTGGATCTAAGGGCAAAAAAGGCGGTGGTGGCGGAGCGAAAACTTTAAACGATTATGAACGAGAAAAGAAAGCAATTCAAGAAAGAACTGCTGCCCTTCAGTCTGAATTTGAAGCTCAACAGCAATTGAATCCGCTGATTGATGATTATGGTTTTGCAACGGAAAAAGCGAGAATCCAGCAAGAGCTTTTAACGGCTGCAAAAAATGCTGGCCTTAAAATAACTCCAGCACTACGGCAAGAAATTGAAGAACTCGCAGAAGTTTATGCTAGAACTGGCGTTGAAGTTGAAAGACTTGCTGAAAAACAAGACTTAATCAAAGAGAATCTTGAAGATTTTCGTAATACAGGTCGCGATGCACTCAAAGGATTTATTTCTGATTTGCGTGAAGGAAAGAGCGGCGCAGAGGCATTATCAAACGCTATTAGTAAAATTGCAGACAAACTTTTTGATCTTGCACTAGATAATTTGTTTGGAGGTGCATCTACAGGTAAAGGCGGTGGGCTTTTTGGAACGCTTTTTAATCTCGGCAGTTCATTACTTGGCTTTTCTTCAGGTACAGCAAACACGGGCGGACAACGTGGCGAACCGCGCGGCATTGTTCACGGACAAGAGGCCGTTATTCCCCTCAATTCAGGCGGCAATGTTCCCGTCGATATTTCAGGCGTTCAAATTCCTCAATCAATGTCTAATCCAAAATTAGGCGAAGTTCAAAAGGTCGATCTTTCAATTTCGTTGATCACAGACGAAGGCGCAATTGCTGGAATTGCAGACACGCAAATTGAAAACTCTGCGCCACAAATTATTCGCGTTGCGGTGAATGAAAGCCAAAAACAGACGAAAAACAATATGGCTGGTTATATGGCAAACGCTCAAGGGAGGCGTTTATAATGGCTGCAATTCTTTGGCCTAAGAAAATCTTGAAGCCACAAAATATTGAGCTTGATATAACTCCACGAAATTTGCGCGGGCCGACAAATTCTTCTGGCTTTGCTCAAGTTGTCAGCAATTCGGCTGGAATGTGGAATGGATACTTCGACGCCGTTCCCGTTTATAATCGCTCAATGATTCTTCTCTGGCGCACGATTTTTCAACTTGCGGAAGGCCAATTGAATGCTATTCGTTTGCCCATTTGGGATAAATTGCGTGCGCCATTGCCAAGCGGTGCAACGGTCGATGATTTATCTGCAAGCGGCGTTCCTCATAGTGATGACGAATTCTTTTCTGATGGCTCTGGCTATATTTCAACAATTACTGATGTTGAAACAAGCACAAATGTGGAAATCGGCGAAGTTGAATTAACCATAACCAAAACCGTTAGCGGTGATATTGAATCAGGTCAAAGATTTTCCGTCGAGACCAACGATGTTTCTCGTCTCTATCAAGTTGGATTAATTTCGGCTCAAGACGACACTTCAGCAACATTCAAATTTTTGCCACCTGCAAGAGAACCATTTCCAATTGGAACGAGTCTTAATTTTGATTGCCCATTAATTGATGTTCGTTTGGCTGATGATAGAGAAATGAGACTTCCATTAAATTTCAACCGCCAAAGTTTTCCAACTGTAAGTTTTATTGAGGCTTTGTAATGGCGTTTTTTACATCTGATCAAATAGACGCATTTATTAGTAATAAAGTCAGAGTCGATTTTCTGGCTAAGTTGGAATTTGATTCAGAAACAATGTATGTTTGGAATGGTGACTACAATTTAAACGTTAATTCTATTGAATATTTGCCTCTGCATGGGCTAGCCAAAATTGATGGTTTAGGCATGAATTCAACGATTCAATCTGAAGCAATAACAATCGAAGTTTCTGCACTCGCTGGACAAGAGGCCGATTTCCTTTCGCTCGCATTAGAAGAATCACAAGAGGCAAATCAAAAACTGATAACAATCAGCATGTTGTTCTTTGATGATGATTGGCAGCCAATCGGAAACCCAGTGCCAATATTTTTTGGGTTTATGCAACCGCCAAAAATATCAGAGACCGCATCAAGCGATGAAATAGGCTCAACGCAAACAATCACAATCACCGCTGAAAACGCTTTCTTTAATCGGTCGCGACCTGCCTATGGCCTTTATTCCGATAGAGATCAGCAAAAGCGTTTTCCCGGCGATCATTTTTTGCAATTTGCCTCACTTTTGAGAGATAAAACTTTTGTCTATCCAGACTTTTGATGAATTCATAAGATCCGAAATCGAGAAACCCTTTGTTTGGGGTGAAACAGATTGTTGCTCAACAGCAAATCGTTGGGTTCATAAAGTCACAGGGAAATCGCCTTTAGATATCTATGGCCGTAAACATAGTAATGAAGAAGGGGCAAGAAAATGGCTTTCGGAAAATGGTGGAATTGTTACAGCTATAAATAATGTAATGAAATCTGCAGAAATACCGGAAACAAAAAGACCATTTTGTGGTGATATTGGCATCATTATTATTTACGAAAACATGGCCTGCATGGCCCTCAACACAAAAAATTCTTGGTTTACACGAAACGAATCAGGAATAATTGTCGCCCCACATACCGTTCACGTTCTTAAAGCTTGGAAAATATGCCCGGAACTGTCGCGCTAGTTTCAACAATTGCTGCAACGTTATCTTCTAGCGTTTTAGGCGCAACGCTTATTTATTATGGCGTCAGCGCAGCAATTTATGCTGGCCTTTCCATTGGCCTTAGTCTGTTGTCTAATGCTCTTTTCAAACCTTCATCTTCAGCATCAAGGCCGGAAGATGTTCAACAATCTACAAGACAACCTTTACAGTCTCGATTTAGACATTATGGAAAAGGAAAATATACAGGCCCTTGGGCTTTTGCCGATAGTAAAGATGGATGGTTTTATAAAGTTGTCATGCTTGGTACTGGTGAATTTTCACAAATTCACAGTTTTTGGATTGATGATGTTGAGGTAACGATTAACGGAAGCAATGTTGCATCTGGAGGGCGTTTTTCTGACATCCCTGAAGCTAATCGCCCTTTAATTGAATATCGTATTGGCGCTGATAGCCAGACTTTTTACTCTAATCTTGGCGCAACTTTTTCAGAATGGGATTCAGATTGTAAAGGTAACGGAATTGCTTCAATTTTTGCAACACAAAAAGCATTAAACAGCGATCAATATGTTACGGCCTATCCAAACGGTATCAATACAACCTACAAGGTTATTGCTGATGGAGTAAAGGTAAAAAACCCAATCACGTCTGTTGTCGAATGGAGCGATAACCCATCTTCAATAATTCTTGATTATTTGACACACCCCGATGCAATGAGATTGCCCACAGCAATTTTCAACACAACGCAGTCTGTCGCGCTTTGGCAGGCCGCTTATACGGCAAGTGATGTTCAATATGATTTGAAGGCAGGCGGAACCGAAGATCGCTATCGACTATGGGGTAGCTATCGCCTTGATGAAAGACCTGCAGATGTTTTGAACAGAATGCTTTTGTCTTGTGACGGACGTCTGAAATTTACAAACGATGGCGGGATGGGGTTAGAGGTTGGCGATTGGTATGAGCCTACCGTTACACTGACAAAAACGCACATTGTTTCAATTTCCGAATTGAGTCGCGGGCGCGATATCTTAACGACCGCAAATACAATTCGTGCTGATTTTCTTAATCCAGATGAAGACTATCAAACTGGAGACGCGGATCCTTGGATTGATGCTGATGATGTTTCACAACGTGGTGAAATTGCATCCGATGCATCGTATATTATGTCTCCTTCACATGCGCAAGCGCGAAGACTGATGAAAATTGAATCCTATCGCCTTAATCCGCGATGGGTCGGAACAATCACTTGTAACCTTGCGGCACTTTATGCTTTTGGCGAAAGGTTCATCCGTTTCAACTATGAACGATTTTCGATAAATGAAGTTTTTGAAGTCCTAGATTTCCGTTTTGATATTGGACAAGATGGAATATTACAGACTGTAACCCTACAAATTCAATCGATGCCAGCAGAAGCATATGAATGGGATGAAGATGATGAAGAAGGCGTTGCGCCCGTTCGTCAAGATGTAACTGTAGATAGATCAATCCCAACGGTCACAAATTTTGGTGGAACAATTGAGCGAAAAAACATTTCAGGTGCCCTTGTTCCTTATGCTCTTTTAACATTTGACGCTGCGCCTAGTGGTCTAAAAGTTGAAGCCGAAGGAAAGCTTGATGCTGATAGCACGTGGACACCAATCAATGTGACAGATGGTGAAACGAGCGCGGAAAGCTTCCTTTTGTCTGATGGCGAAGATTATAATTTTCGTGCACGGCATAGCACGTTAACAAATCGAAAATCTGATTGGACAACTGAACTTGATTTGGCTTCCGTTGGTGATCCTACCGCGCCCGCTGTTGTAAATACGGTTGTCGGTACGGGCGGAGCGGGAACGGTTAATATAACGTGGAATTCACCCAACTCTGACAATTACAACAGAACAAATATTTATCGTCACACAAGCGATGTCGAAGGGTCCGCAACTTTTGTTGATGATGTTTTTGGTGCTGCCAATTCCTCATTTTCTTTTGACGATAATTCACTATCATCCGGCACCTATTATTATTGGTTGCGGGCTGCAAATTCATCCAACGTAGAAAGCGCGTCTGTTGCTACAGGCTCGGTAACGGTTACATAAATGCAAGTATCAGAAAAAGGCGTTAAATTTATAAGCGGTCATGAGGGAAATCCCCTTACCTGTTATCTTGATCCTGTAGGCATTCCTACAATTGGTCATGGTTTTACAATGAGATCATCTACGGCAAGGCGCGAGCTTGCGAAGCTTGGAATTAAAAAACTTGTTCCGGGTAAAACTAAATTGACCGCAAAACAATCTGACAATATTTTCATGATTCTTTTGAACGGTAACGAATATGCTGGCGCTGTAATGCGCGGCGTTCCAAAAGGACGGGCTGTTAAACAACATATGTTTGATGCAATGCTTTCGGCTGTTTTCAATTTAGGTGGCGGTTTCATGAAATGGCGATGGAAGACGCCATGGGCTACAAAAAACGATATTGCGGCAAGCGCCGCTTATTGGTCGCGAAACTACAATAAGGCTGCAGGGCGACGACTCGCGGGTCTTGTGCGCAGGCGCAAAGAAGAAGCGAAGATGTTTGAAAAAGGCGTTTATACTGGCGTCAAAGGTGATGGAATTGCGCGTAAGGCTGAAAAAGAGAAGCCGCGTTTGCCGGATCCTACAGTCAAAGAAGCGCAAGAAATTCTTATTAAACTTGGAATTCATAAATTCAAGGCTGATGGCTGGTATGGTCCACGGACACGAGACAGCATAATTGCTTATCAAGAAAAACATCCACATCTTGTCAACGATGGAATTTTAGGTAAGGCCACAATAACTCAATTAAGGCGCGAACAAATTGCAACAAATGACACTTTGACAAAAGGCGGCGGATCAATCGTTGCTGTCGGCACCGGTGCGGTTGCTAGCGGGCTTTCGTGGTGGTGGGTTGCTGGCGCTGTTGCAATTACAGCGCTTGCCGTTGGCGGCTATTTTGCGTGGAAATATCGAGATGTTATACAAAGGAAATTAAATGCCCGAATTTAAATATTTTCGTCCTAAATCTTTGTCTTGGTGGTCTGGAATTTTGTTAATCGCATTTGGCGCTGCGCAACTAGGATTCAAGGACAATATTCAATTTGCTGAAATTTCACAATTTCTTACATTGATGAGCGGTGGAACAGATGCTAGCCCTGCGATGATGATCTTCACCGGTCTAGGAGTGATTGGTTTGCGCGATAAACTTACGCGGGGTTAATCAACAAAATAATAGTCAGATACTCCATCTTTATCGGCTATCGCAATTTTATGATCGGTCCAACATGAATGCCAAATACGACCTTGACAAAAACCTTCATCTTTTTGCACTCTGATTTTTGACTCACCCCAATAGTCTTCTTTCGAAATTTCAATTGCCGCTCTTTCTGCTTTCATTTTATCTTTGAAAACGATTTCATTGTATGGGATAAATTCAGTCCAAAATTCATGATCAAAATCAAAATCATTCATTTTGTCTCGCGGCGTCCATTCGATTAGATATCTCATGATTTTGACCATTTGCGCAGTTTTGCAATTGCCAGCATGTTCGCGATAATCAGGCGAGTTTCGTCGCCAAGTGATTCTCCCTTGGGTCGCGTTTCATCCCAATGAACTTTTGCCACTGCTACAGTGAAATTTCGACATCCAGCCTTAATTCGCCATTCACCGGGCTCGGTTCGAGTCAGATAAAAGCGGTATCCATCAGAACGTAATCCACCGTCAATGATGCGATCTGAAATGTGTTTGGCATAGCTCAGATTGGCATTGCGCAGATCGGCATCTCGCAGTTTGGCATTGCGCAGTTTGGCATTGCGCAGTTTGGCATTGCGCAGTTTGGCATTGCGCAGATTGGCACCGTACAGATTGGCACAGCGCAGATCGGCATCACTCAGATTGGCATAGCGCAGATCGGCATTGCGCAGATCGGCATTGCGCAGATCGGCACAGCACAGATTGGCACAGCGCAGATTGGCACCGTACAGATTGGCACAGCGCAGATCGGCATCACTCAGATTGGCATAGCGCAGATCGGCATTGC
>CAKZNA010000261.1 GCA_937129355.1 uncultured Sphingomonadales bacterium
CGCGTGCTGGGCCATAGCCTTGTTGGCCTGCCGATTGATTGCCTGACGATGGGTGAAGGCGAGACGGTTGTCTGGCTCTATGCGCGGCAGCATCCCGGCGAAAGCATGGCCGAATGGTGGATGGAAGGGGCGCTTGATGCGCTCACCGACCCCGCCAATCCGCATGGACGTAAACTGCGCCAGAAATGCACGATCCATGTGGTGCCAAATTGCAATCCGGATGGATCACAGATGGGGCATTTGCGCACCAATTTTGCGGGCACAAACCTGAACCGCGAATGGAACGAACCTTCGGCGGAAAAATCGCCCGAAGTGCTAGCGATCCGCAATGCAATGGATGAAAGCGGGTGTCATTGGGCGATGGATGTGCATGGCGATGAGGCGATCCCCGCAGTGTTTATCGCTGGCTTTGAAGGCATCCCCAGCTGGACGCAAAGTCAGGGCGACCGATATCATGCCTATCGTGACCGGCTGGCACAGCGCACGGCGGACTTCCAGACCAAGCTTGGTTATCCCGTCGCGGCCAAAGGCAAAGCCAACCCCGCCATGTCCACCAATCAACTTGCCGAACGTTTTGGTGAGGCGGCGATGGGCAAAGATAAAGGCTGCGTCGCCATGACGCTGGAAATGCCGTTCAAGGATAATCACGAATTACCCGACGAAGAACGCGGCTGGAGCCCCGAGCGCTGCATGGATTTGGCGAAGGAGTGCCTAGGGACGCTGGCGGAGATGGTTTGATGCGGCAATGCACATAACCACCGCCAACCCAGCATCCCCCGAAATCCGCGCGCTCCTCGAAGAGCATATGGCGGCGATGATGGCGAATTCGCCTAAGGGTGCTTGCCACTTTCTGGATATCGCGGCGTTGCAGGCGGCGGATGTGACCTTCTGGACCGTGCGGGACGGTGATGGCGAAGACGCGCAGCTGATGGGCTGCGGCGCGATGAAGGAAATCGCGGCGGATCATGGCGAAATCAAATCGATGCGCACGCATGGCGATCATTTGCGCAAAGGCGTGGGCGGCGCGATGCTGGGGCATATTATCCGCACAGCGCGGGAGCGCGGTTATACCCGGATAAGCCTGGAAACCGGATCAGGCGACTATTTCGGTGCCGCACATGCGCTCTATTTGCGCCATGGGTTTGAGTATTGCGGAGCTTTTGGTGATTATGTTGAAGACGGTTTCGCCTGCTATATGACTTTGGAGTTATCCTGAGCGAGCCTATCCTGTGGCCTTCGGCAACTCCGTCACATTGCCATCATACCATGCCATCATATCTGTCATATGCTGAATATCGGCATGACCCGATACATCGGCCAAAATACTGCTGAGCTTGGTAGCGCGCAAAATTTCACGAAAAGCCTGCTCCGCCTTCGCAAAGGCGGCGGCAATGGCGCAGGGCGTTTTACAAGCATCGCGCGACGCTGCGCAGGGACCTTGCTGCCGGATTTCGGTGCAGCGAAAGGCCGGTTCGCCGCCATCAATTGCACGCTTAATATCCCACAGGCTGACTTCGACCGGCTTTTTCGCCAGCGCATAGCCGCCGGTTTTACCCCGGCTGGTGCTGACAATCCCCGCGCGGCTTAGCAGCTGCATCTGTTTGGCCATATAGGGTGCGGGGATGCCGTGATATTCGGCGAGCGCGCTCAAACTTAGCCCGCGCCCCGCGCCGAGCGGTGCCAACAATGCGCAAGCATGTACGGCCCATTCCACGCCCTTACTCATCTGCATAAACCTGTCCCTTCGGCCATTCGCTTGCATGCTTTCTTTAATTCAGATAAATAATATCCGCATTGAGTCGTTTTGGCAAGGATAAGGCGCATGACACGTAAGCTACATTTCACTACTGGCATGATATTGCTGGTTTTTATAGCATCGCATTTCAGTGTGCATCTTTTTGCGCTTGCCGGACCAGAGGCTCACATAGCGGCTTTGGAGGCGGTGCAGGGCCTCTACCGCAACCCGGTGATTGAACCATTGTTAGTGGCGGCAATATTGGTTCAGGTGGTGCTTGGCATTCGGTTGGTCATTCGCCGGTGGAGCCAGACGGACAAGGGCTTTTGGGGAAAGGCCCAGCTGACAAGCGGGCTCTATCTTGCATTCTTTATGCTCAATCACACTACGGCCGCGCTCTACACCCGCTATGTCGGTGGGCTGGAAACGAATTTCTGGTGGGTCGCGGGGCCGCTGCAACATCCTTTGATGGTATGGTTCTTTTACCCATACTATACGCTCGCGGTGCTGGCGGTTGCCGCGCATGTGGGCGCAGCATTGCATTACAGATGGGGCAAGCTGCGCGCGGCCAAAATCGCTTTAGGCGCAGGCATATTTGTTGCCGCGGCGTATCTTCTCAGTTTTGGCGGTTGGCTCTATCCCGTTGCAGCAAAACCTGAATATCGCGCCTATTATGACGCAATATTGGCTAGCATGGGAATCAGCTAAGGCGCCGCTTACTTCCGCCGATCAAACGGCTTTAATCCCCGGCCCAAGCGGTTGGCGCCCAGATTGATCCGGTCACCTGACCAGTCAGCGAGGAATGTCGTGTTGCGCTGAACACCTGTGCCCAGTTTCGCGTCATTATTGGTGATCGAAAGACCTGCACTTGAATTGACGCGGCCTTCGGGGGCTACGGTTATGAAAGCGGAATAATTTTCTTTATTCTGGCCCTGCACGAATGTGTTGCCGGTTATGCTACCGGTCGCACCCGCGGCCAGATCGATCATATAGTTGGTCGTATAGCCGCGTGTGTCATCAAATGCGTTATTGCTGATTTTGACGCGCGCAGAACGGGTTTTGACATAATGCCCGCCGCGCCCCTTTTCAAAGCGGCTGCGTGTGACCGTCAGCGAACCATAATCGCCAATATAAATGCTATGCGCACAGGCCAATCCGCGGTCACAGCGTCCGAGACCGGAAAAAGTCGATTGGTCGATAATGATTGAACCGCTTTTGTTGATGCCGGTCAATATGCCCTGCTCGCTGTCCCGGAAGATGGAACGCGTGACTTTCAGATTGCCTTTTTCAAGCCGGATGCCGGCGCCATTTGCATCATGCACGACCATCCCTTGAAAGATAATACCGTCAACGCTTGCGCCGCGCCCGCGCAGCACTAGCGCAGCTTTGCCTTCGCATGTTGCGCGGTCAAAAATGACCCGGCCAGGCACCGCCGCTCTATAAGCAATCTGGCCAGCGGTTTGCACTGCGCATTGCTGATAGGTTCCGGGGCGAATGATGATTGTGCCCTGTCCGCCGCCAATCGATTTTACTGCATGTTCAAGGACTGCGTAGCTTTTGCCAGTTTCAGATACCGTGAATGGCCCGCTGCGCGCTTGCTGCGCCTTGACCTGGGTGCTCGCGGCTGCCGCTATGGCGAGTAAAGTGATCGACAGGGTTTTCATGACAAATGTCCTTTTAGGAATTTCCGAATTTGCATGGCGGATATACGCGCGATCACGATAGTGCCACCAGCGGATTAACCAAGGCTGAAAACGCGAGTCCTGTTTGGGGACCTTGGGCGGCGAAAGCGTTAACGTGTGCCTATTCGTTCAAATTGGGCCTTAACCATTGGCGCATGGTGTCCACTTCCATCCCGCGCCGCTGTGCATATTCCTCCACCTGATCATCGCCAATACGCGCCACACCGAAATATTCGCTTTGCGGATGGCCGAAATAGAAACCGCTGACAGAAGCCGTTGGCAGCATCGCCTGGCTTTCGGTTAGCGTAATGCCGGTATGATGTGTGGCACCGAGCAGATCGAACAATATCGGCTTTAACGTATGGTCGGGACAGGCAGGATAGCCAGGCGCAGGGCGAATACCGCGATATTGTTCCTTGATAAGCGCTGCATTGGTCAGCTGCTCTCCGGCGGCATAGCCCCACAGGTCGCTGCGAATATGGGCGTGCATGCGCTCTGCAAAGGCTTCGGCCAAACGGTCGGCGAGAGCCTTGAGCATTATGTCGGAATAGTCATCGATATGGGCTTTAAAATCAGCTGATTTCGCCGCGATACCGTGGCCCGATGTGACCGCAAATCCGCCAATCCAGTCGCCATCGGGGCTGATAAAATCGGCAAGGCACATATTGGCTTTGCCCGCGCGCTTGGCGATCTGCTGGCGCAGGAAAGGCAGGCGAACATGCTCTTCAGTTTCTTCAATATAGATGACGACATCGTCGCCCTCGCGCCAGCATGGCCACAGCGCGGCGACGCCCTTCGCGCGCAGCCATTTTTCGTCGATGATCTTATCCAGCATTTTCTGCGCGTCGTTAAACAGCTCGGTCGCGCTTTCGCCGACGACCTCGTCTTTCAGGATTGACGGATACACGCCATGTAATTCCCAGGTGCGAAAGAATGGCGTCCAATCAATATAGTCCCGCAAATCGTTTAGATCCCAGTCATCGTAATGATGTACGCCCGGTTTGGCAGGCGGTGCCGGTTTCAGAGCCTCGTCAATCTCGAAGCCGTTGGCGCGCGCATCTTCCAGCGACGCGAGCGGTTTGGCGGTCTTGCCCGCACGGGCATCGCGAATATGGGCATATTCCTCGCGGGTTTCACCGACAAATTTGTCGGCCATCGTCTCGCTGACCAATGTACCTGCGACGCCAACAGCACGGCTGGCGTCGAGCACATGGATGACCGGGCCGGAATAGGCTGGCTCAATGCGCAAAGCTGTATGGGTTTTGGAAGTGGTCGCGCCGCCGATCATCAGCGGCATAGTCATCTTCGCCTTCTGCATTTCCTCGGCAACGGTCACCATTTCATCAAGCGACGGCGTGATCAGACCGGACAGCCCGATCATGTCGGCATCATTTTCTATCGCGGCTTTCAGGATATCTGACCAAGGCGCCATGACGCCCATATCGACAATTTCAAAACCATTGCATTGCAGGACCACGCCGACAATATTCTTGCCGATATCATGAACGTCGCCTTTGACGGTGGCCATGATGATCTTGCCTTTGCCCTTCGCGCCTTTTTCCTTTTCCGCCTCGATATAGGGAAATAAATGCGCGACGGCTTTCTTCATCACCCGCGCGGATTTGACCACTTGCGGCAAGAACATTTTGCCCGAACCGAACAGGTCGCCGACGACATTCATACCGTCCATCAAGGGCCCTTCAATAACCTCGATAGGTTTGCCCTTGGCTTCCTTGATGCCCAGGCGCGCTTCTTCGGTATCATCGATAATATGCGCATCAATACCTTTGACCAGCGCATGTTCCAGGCGGCGGGTCACGTCCCAGCCGCGCCATTCTTCGGCGGCTTTTTCTGCGGCCACATCCGTGCCGCGATATTTTTCGGCAAGCGTGATGAGGTTCTCAGTCGCGCTTTCGCCGGATTTCGGCGCGCGGTTCAGGATCACGTCCTCGCATGCTTCACGAAGTTCGGCATCGATATCGTCATAAATATCAAGCTGCCCCGCATTGACGATGGCCATATCAAGCCCGACGGGAATGGCATGAAACAGGAAGATTGAATGCATCGCGCGGCGCACAGGCTCGTTGCCACGGAAGCTGAATGACAGGTTTGAAAGACCGCCCGAATAATGCGCATGCGGGCAAAGCTGTTTCAGTTCCTTCACGGCCTCGATAAAATCGACGCCATAATTATTATGTTCGTCGATACCCGTCGCAATCGCGAAAATATTGGGGTCGAAGATTATATCCTCTGGCGGGAAACCGATGCCCATCAGCAAGTCATAAGCGCGCTTGCAGATTTCAACCTTGCGTGCCTTGCTGTCCGCCTGTCCGGTTTCATCAAAAGCCATCACGACGACTGCCGCACCATAAGCCATGCATTTGCGGGCATGCTCGATAAACTGTTCTTCGCCTTCCTTCATCGAGATGGAATTGACGATGGGCTTGCCTGACACACATTTCAGGCCAGCCTCAATCACGCTCCACTTTGATGAATCAATCATCACCGGAACGCGCGCGATGTCGGGTTCGGCGGCGATCAGCTTCAGGAATGTCGTCATCGCCTTTTCGGCGTCGAGCAGGCCTTCATCCATGTTGATGTCGATAATCTGCGCGCCGTTCTCGACCTGCTGCCGTGCGACTTCGACGGCGGCTTCATAGTCATCATTGAGAATGAGCTTCTTGAAACGGGCAGAACCGGTAACGTTGGTACGTTCGCCAATATTGACGAAGGCGGAACCGGATTGGGCTTGTGTGGTCATAGTTTTTGTTTTCAATCAGAGTGTTTTGGCAAAGACGATGTCGTCGTAAAGATTGTCGCCAACCTGAAATTGGCGGGTAGCGACTTGTTCAAAGCCTTGCTTTTCATAAAAGGCGATTGCGCGTTCATTTCCGTTATAAACCCCAAGCAACAAACGCCGCGCGGTCTTTGAGGCGGCGTTGACTGCCTTATCCAATAATGCTGGCCCCATGCCCGATCCATGAAAGCGCGACAGCGAATATATGCGTTTTAGTTCAATGTCGCTTCCGTCATCGGCGGCTGCGGCTAGGTCTGGCTTGCAAAGCAAGGCGTAACTGACGGGCGCCTGACCGTCAGTTAGCTCGCCCAACCAAGCTGTCGCGCCGTCTCGTAAGTACGCGTCATAAGCGCTCTTGCTATGCTGCGTCTCGCAATGCTTGACGATAGCATCACCATTCAGAATATCCGCAAATGTTTCCAAAAAAGTCGCTGCACCAACCAGCGCGAGTGTGCCAATGTCGGCACCTGTTGCGGCGCGAATTTGCCACTGGGTATCTTTTCCATCCGACATGAGTGTTAGGCTGCCATTACAAATGGCTCTAATCCTGCAAGCCGCGTGGTGGTTTGAGCGTCGGGAATATCACGCGGTGCCCGGTCTGAAACGGTTTTCGCAATTTCCTCGATATGATCCGGCGTCGTGCCGCAGCAGCCGCCGACAATATTAATCAGACCGTCATCAAGCCATTGTTCGATCAACCCAGCGGTTTGCTCCGGCATTTCGTCATACTCGCCAAGATCGTTTGGAAGCCCGGCGTTGGGATAGGCCATCACCAGCGCATCGGCTTGTTTGGATAGCGCGGCGAGATGCGGGCGAAGAAGATCTGCTCCGAAGCTGCAGTTTAAACCGATGGTAAGCGGTTTCACATGGCGGATAGCGGCCCAGAATGCCTCGACCGTGTGGCCCGAAAGATTGCGCCCCGCCATGTCAGTTATTGTCATAGATATCATCAGCGGCACATCGCGGCCACTTGCTTCGGCGGATTGCTGCGCGGCCATCGCCGCACATTTGGCGTTGAGCGTATCGAAGATGGTTTCGATCAAAAGGAAATCTACGCCGCCTTCTATCAAGGCATCGCATTGTTCGCGGTAGACGCCGAGTAGATAGTCATAATCAATCTCGCGAAAGCCCGGATCATTGACATCGGGCGACAATGAAAGCGTCTTGTTGGTTGGGCCGATGGACCCAGCCACAAACCGCCGTTTACCATCTTTCGCTTCTGCTCGTTCGCATGATGCGCGGGCAAGTTCGGCGCTGACAACATTCAAATCGCGCACGAGATGTTCGCAGCCATAGTCTGCCATGCTGATTTTCGTGCCGCTGAATGTATTGGTCTCGATCATGTCCGCGCCTGCATCCAGATAGGCATCGTGGATCGCGCTGATCACATCGGGCCGTGTGATCGACAGCAGATCATTATTGCCCTTTTGATCGAGCTTTAGATCTAGGTCTCCGCGATAATCTTCTTCGGACAGCTTATAGTTCTGGATGGCTGTGCCATAGCCGCCATCGAAAACCAGTATGCGTTTCGCGGCGCGCGCGGTAAATTCGGATCGTGCATCAATCATGCCGCTTGCTCCTTCGCTGTCGGCCGTTTGCCGAGCAGATGACAGATGGCATAGCTGAGCTCTGCACGGTTTAGCGTGTAGAAATGGAAATGGCGAACGCCACCTGCATATAGTTTGCGGCACATTTCGGCGGTCAGCGTTGCCGCCACCAGAGACCGCGCGGCGGGCATTTCATCCAGCCCTTCGTACAGTTCATCCATCCATTTGGGGATGGCGACGCCGCACATGCCGGAAAATTTGCGCGCCTGTGCCACGTTAGAAACGGGTAAGATTCCAGGTACCAATTCCTGATTAATCCCGGCGGCGGCGGCGCGGTCACGGAAGCGGAAAAACACTTCCGGATCAAAGAACATCTGCGTGATCGCGCGGCTGGCGCCTGCATCCAGCTTGCGTTTCAGATTGTCTAAATCGCTTTGCGGGCATTCTGCGTCGGGATGGGTTTCGGGATAGGCAGCCACGCTAATATCAAAATCGGCAATTTCTTTCAGGCCGGCAACCAATGCAGCGGCGCCGTCATATCCTTGCGGATGGGGTTTGAACAATTCGCCTTCACTTGGCGGATCGCCGCGCAATGCGACGATATGACGTATGCCTGCTTCCCAATATGCTTCTGCAACCTCGCGAATTTCATCTTTTGATGCCTCCACGCAGGTAAGATGCGCTGCGGCCGGGATGCCGGTTTCCTTGACGATGCGTGCGACGGTGGAATGTGTGCGTTCGCGCGTTGAGCCGCCTGCGCCATAAGTGACAGAAACAAAACGGGGGGCGAGCGGTTCCAGCGTGATCATCGTGTCCCAAAGTGTCGCTTCCATCTTCTCCGATTTAGGCGGAAAAAATTCAAAGCTAATCTCTGCGTCACCAGGCAGTCCGGCGAAAAGCGGGGCATCATGCGCCCGCTTGCGTTCCTGCGTCTGGTCGAGCGAAGGCGTCATGCAACATTCCTTAGTTTGGGTGTCTTTGGTTCGCGGGTTTCGTTTGGCGCCATGCTTTCTCTCGTATCGCGGCCGAGCCAAATCTTCACCGCTAATTCCCCGCCTGCCAATGAAAGCTCATGCGCGAGACGAATGCCGGCGGCGGAAAATGCGCGGGATATCAGTTTATCGGAAAAACCTAGGCGTGCATGGGCATGAACGCTGCGCAGCTCTTCACGGTCATGCGCCGCAAAATCGACGATCATCATACGTCCGCCGGGGCGTAGAACCCGGGCTGCTTCTGCAATAACGGCTTCCGGATTTTGGGCATAATGCAACACTTGATGGAAAATCACAGTGTCGAAACTACTGTCAGGAAGCGGAAGCGCGTTGAAATCGCCTAGCATGATTTCGACACGTTCTTGATCCAATTCGCCGGGGACGAGGCCGCCCAGCTTTGCCCGCGCAATCCGCAACATCTCGCTATTGTTATCAAGCGCGGTGAAACGGTCTGCTTCACCTGCGAAAAGCTCGATCATCCGGCCGGTGCCCGTTCCGATATCCAACACTTTTCCGATGGGCGCCGTATCGAGCACCCTGCGCATGGCGTCTTCAACTTCACTTTCGGCAATATGCATCGACCGCAAGCTGTCCCATTCATCGGCATGATTGGCGAAATATTCTTCTGCCATTTTTGCGCGCTCTGCTCTGACCTCTTCAAGGCGGGCAATATCGTTATCCGCCATGCCTGCATTCCCGCCCGAAAGATCGCCAAATAATGCGTCGAAACTTCCATCGGAAAGTTCAGGGCCGGGGCGCAGAAAGACCCAGCTACCTTCTTTGCGCCGCTCGGTAATTCCGGATTCATCCAGAATTCGAATATGACGGGAAACGCGCGGCTGGCTTTGCCCCAAAATCTGAACAATTTCGCCAACAGACAGTTCCAATTGCCGTATCAATAGCACGATTCGCAACCGCGTCGGGTCTGCAAGAGCGCGCAATTTCGTAAGGAGATGGTCCATTTGGCAGGCATATAAAGATTTCTTTATATGCTGTCAATCGGCTGTTTTGCTGGCGATAGACAAGGTTTACGTTAGGGAAAGAGCAGTAATTTGATCCTAAAGCAAGGGGTGATTAAAAAGCAGATTGCCAACATGAATTGAAGCGCGTAAATCCGCGACCCGCAGTCAGCTTAGCGAATCGTTTATGCTGTCTGTCAGGATTACATTAAGTTTTAAGGGGTTTCCCAAATGAAGAAGATTGCTGTTTCTCTAGTTCTGACCGGTGCACTCGGTCTTGCTGCTTGTTCAGGTGCCGACAAGGCTGCTGAAGAAGCTACTGACGCTACAACCGAAGCTACTGAGTCTGTAGAAGGCGCTGCTGACGCTGCTGTTGAAGGCGCTGAAGCAACTGCTGACGGCGCAGGCGAAGCTGCTGCGGACGCAACTGCTCCTGCTGCTGACGCTGCTGCAGGCGGCGAAGCTGCTGCTGACGCTGCTGCTGCAGGCGTTGCTGATAAGGCTGCTGAAGGCGCTGACAAAATCGGTGCGATGGCTGACAAGGCCAAAGAAGGCGCTGAAAAAGCAGGCGAAGTTGTCGAAAAAGGCAAAGAAGCTGTTGGCGCAATGAAAGAAGTTGCTGGTCAGTAACTCTTTTCGCCACGGCGAAGAAATTTTGAAAAAGGCCGTTCTGCGATTGCAGGGCGGCCTTTTTCTTTTGCGCAATGAAAAAGTTTACAGGCTAGGCAAATGCCGTTTGCTGGCCTAAATCACTGCCGATGAAATATTTGGGTGTAGTAATGACCTTAGCGCTTGCCGCATGTGGCGGCGCTCCGGATGATCCGGGGCCGGGCGGTGTGAGCAATTCAGACGCTCAGGCGCTTGATGAAGCTGCTGCAAAGCTGGACCGCGTAGATAGTGAGAAATACCGCGAGCAAGTCGACGCGCCAGCGGACCCTCGTATCCAAGAATAGCCCCGCGAAATTCAACTCATCAGTTACTGATCGTGCAACCTGGCCACTTCGCGGCTGATCGACTGCATCATCCGCATGCGGGCGGGTACAGATGCGGTCGTATTGGCAAGCAATACCGCAACGGCATAGCGTGTGCCATCGGGTGCGGTCATGATACCGACATCATTATATCCGGTCGACACACCTGCAAAGGCCTGACCAGTTCCGGTCTTATGTCCAAATAGCCAATGTGCCGGAACACCCGCTTTTAACCGCTTGGGGCCGCTTGTCGTGCGCGCCATCATGCCGAGCAGTTGCTGCGTCGATCTTGGCGAGAGTAGCTCTCCGCGTGCCAGCATGGCCAGCGCACCCACCATACCGCGAGGTGTTGCACCATCCATCGGGTTGGCCAAATAGCGATTGAGCGCCGCGCGCCTAGTAGCGGCGGGAACCTTGCGCCGGGCAGCGAACCATACATTCCCCGGCCCATAGCTTTGTTTCCAGGGAAAGCCCGCAACGGTCGACTGCAATTTGCGTTCGCCAGGCCCGAAGCGCACATTTGAAACGCCTTTGGACGATAATGCCCGGCGAATGGCGTCGGGGCCACCAACCAGCCACATCAGCTTGTCATTGGCGGTATTGTCGCTTTTGGTCACCGCTAGTTCGAGCAGGTTTCCAACGGTTTCGGTAATAGTGCCACTATTCTGCACACGGTTTTTGACTTTCGACTGGAACATTGTGAAATCGTCATAACCAATTCGGACTTTGTCATTCATGCTGATTTGGCCGCGATCAATCGCATCAAAGACGGCGAGTCCCACCCAAAGCTTGGAAACACTTTGCTGCGGAAACATATTATCCAGCCGCCTGCCAACAATGCCGGTTCCGTCAATGCGTTGCACCGCTATTCCGGTCTTTCCGGGGAAAGTGCGCCATTTTTCGTGAATATGCGCTTCAAGCGCTGGCCCGATGGCGTTGCGATATGCCGATGCCGGATATTGCGAGGAAGGACGATCCGGTGCAGGCGTATAAACCGGTGGGCGCGTATTCGACGCCGGTGGTCGCGGCTGTTCGCCAACGTCAGCCGATACGCAAGCGCTTGCCATAAGCGCCGCCAGCCCGACAAATCCTATCCGCATTGCCAGAGCTTTCGCTGGTCGTTTTTCATCCTGCATCTGTGTTTTATCTTCCGCATAATATTCAATATTGGCCAATTTTTGTGAATGACGCCTGAAACCGGATGAAAAACCGCTTTGCGACGAACGATTCTCTGCTGGCGACGAAGCGTTCTGTTTGGAAGCGTTCCGTGGAGTCACAGCTTTTGACTTGACGGATGGGCGTCGGCGGTGCTGTTTCTTCCGCAGAAACTAAATCACATCATCGATAGCGGAACAGGATTCGAAAAATGGATAACGCAGAAGGCATTTTTATCGGCAGCGAAAGCGAAGGCGGAGAAAAGCAATTTCTCAATCTGAAACGCGCCAACCGCCATGGTTTGATTGCTGGCGCAACGGGCACCGGTAAAACGGTCACGTTGCAGGGACTTGTCGATAGCTTCGCCAGCGCCGGCGTTCCGGTATTTGTGTCGGACGTGAAAGGCGATCTGTCGGGCTTGGCATTGGCCGGTTCGCCAAACGACAAATTGCATAAACCCTTCACTGAACGTGCCGAGCTGATCGGCTATGAAGGCTATAGCTATGCTGACAATCCGGTCGTGTTCTGGGATTTATATGGCGATCAGGGCCACCCGATCCGCACCACCATTTCGGAAATGGGGCCTTTATTGTTGGCGCGATTGATGGATTTGAATGCGACACAGGAAGGCGTGCTGAATATCGCATTCCGCGTTGCCGATGATCAGGGCATGCTGCTTTTGAATTTAGAAGATTTGCAAGCGATGCTGGTATGGTGCGCAGAAAACCGTGACGAGATCGGAACCAAATATGGCAATGTGACCAAAGCAACGGTGGGAGCGATTCAACGGCAATTGCTGTCGCTGGATAGTCAGGGTGCTGATGCCTTTTTTGGAGAGCCCGCGCTGGAAATCGACGATTTTATGGAAGTTGATGAAAAGGGCCGCGGTCAGGTGAATGTACTGGCGGCGGATAAATTGATGCAGAGCCCTAAGCTCTATTCGACTTTCCTTCTTTGGCTGCTCTCCGAACTGTTTGAAACGCTTCCCGAAGTGGGCGATCCCGACAAACCAACGCTGGTCTTCTTTTTTGACGAGGCGCATTTGCTGTTTGATGATGCGCCCAAAGCATTGCTTGAAAAAGTAGAACAGGTTGTTCGCCTGATCCGGTCCAAAGGCGTGGGCGTCTATTTCGTCACGCAAAACCCAATTGATATTCCTGAAGAAGTGGCGGGTCAGCTTGGCAACCGTGTGCAACATGCCTTGCGAGCCTTCACGCCCCGCGATCAAAAAGCGATCAAAGCGGCAGCAGAAACATTCCGCATCAATCCCGACCTGGATGTGGCTCAAGCGATTACAG
>CAKZNA010000262.1 GCA_937129355.1 uncultured Sphingomonadales bacterium
GCAGAATGCCGATATCACCTATCGGCTTTACGATTATGGCCGTCTCGACAATGGGCAGCTGCGCGAATTGCATCTGGATGACGGCGTCGCGGTCGCAGTCGCGCGGCCCTATGCGCACGCGAGTTCGGGTAGAGCAGCTGGTAACATGCAATTGGTGGACGGGCCGCATTTTAGGCTTTGGTTGGTTGAGAATGAAACAGGATTGGCTGCAATTCCCGGCAATCTGCCGCTTTGGATTACGCCGATCAAAGGCGACGTTGAAGTTGGAAATACCAAAATCGGTGTGGGTGATTGCCACTTTGCCGAAGCTGGTGCAGCGCTCTCTATAGAAAGCCGCGGCAGAATGCTTGTTGCCGCTATTTGACCCGCGATCTGAAACGTAACGAAAAGCTAGGGTTGCCGGATCCGCGATTGGCGGCAAAAAAGCCTGATGGCGTCAGGCGGAAATGTGTCACGGCATCATCGTAACCATCAGCGTCCGGAACGGGCGTATAGTTGAAATTCACGCCATCGGTTGAAAATGAAATCGAATCCGCTGTGCTGGCTAGCGACGTGAATGTGTAGGAGAGCCCCGAAGCCGGCGAGCCCTGCAGAAAGGTAACCGGACCGGACCCCGGCCCACCAAAATCAGCCACATGCATTTCGGTATCAGGCGGCAATTGTTCGGTGATAATCACGCTATTCTGATTTGGCGGTGAATTGCCGCTATTGGTGACCAGGATGAGATATTCATAGGCCGCGTTGGGTAGTGCGAAATGGTTGGCATCAACATCGCTGACGAAATTCTGACTTACTTTAGTGACCCCGAGGCTGGCCGCCAGGTTGGCGTGAAAGGGCCGCGAAAATGCGATGATAGACGGCTGTTCGGCATCGATCGCGGCCACTGTCCGTTCGCCATCCTGATCGGTATCCTCGTCAACGCGCAAACCAATCGTTGTTGAGCTTTTGCTGCAATAGCGGAACCAGCCGCCGTCTCCGTTGTTACGGCTGGTTTTTTTGGCGACGACCACGGCCGTTGCACTGGTCAGGCCGAAATTGGTGGCGAAACATCCATTGCTCCATCCGCGAATGGTGGATGCATTCACCCGGCTCGCCCAGTTTACCGTATTGGCGCTTATGTCGGGAAAGCTTTCATTCCCGCCAGCGGTCATTGCAATCCAGCCGACGGTTTCGGTAACGGGCGCAGGTCCGGTCAGCGCTTGCGAACGTTCGAGCGCAACTTGGAAGCTCGTTGCCCCGGCATTTTGCACAATTGCCGTAATATGCGGCCGCGAAGGCGTGGCTGCTGGATTTCCGGTTTCGCTATTCGATGTTTGGATTTGCGCGAGGACGGCGACGGTTGCCCCGAGCGCGGCGGAATAGTTTACGGTAGACCAACTTGGCGTCCCAGCAACGCCGGGTCCGCGCTGTATGTTGGATATATTGACCGTGTTGGCTTCGATGATGCTGCCGCCGGGCAAAACATGCCTCCCCGGTTCTACGGCGATATATTGTGCGGTTTGTGATAGATGGCCGCCGTCATAGTTATCCGGTTCCACTACCAACGCATCAAAGCCGCTTGTAGTGATATTTGTGATGCGAATGGAAGCGGATTGACCACCCACCTGGTCGGATATTGCAACGACTATTGGCGCAACATCAAAGCTATTTTGAAAAGTTATCGGTGTCGGTGTCTTTGGCGCAGATCCGCCATTGGTGGAGTTAGTCGTGAATTGACCGCCTTCCAGGCGCCCGGCATGCGCGACGGAGCTGCCAGCAATGAGCAGCATCAGGCATAGTAGCAGCGGTATGCGGCGGAGCAGGGACATAATTCCATCCATTACAGCAATTTAGACGATCGCCGTTAACAGAAAGTTAGGAATTCATCCAGTTTGGCAAGTTGTTACATGTCGCCGAAGCTTCTTAGAACCGGCGTGCGGCGATGATTTCGCGATGCCCGCTGCGTTGAACCAGCACAACGCTGCGATATTTGCTGCTGGTTTTGGCGCGGCCAGCGAATGTTTTTGCGCTTCCGTTCCAGCTTCCTAGCCTGACAAGCTGCCGCACAATATTTCTGTGCGGCAATGTCCTGCCGTTATTTTCACCTGCACGGATAGCCAC
>CAKZNA010000263.1 GCA_937129355.1 uncultured Sphingomonadales bacterium
GCGGCGATTTCGAACGATCGAGATATTTGACGAACTGGCGCACGCCGCCGGTGTCGGCGAGCAGGTTGCCGAGATTACAGAGCGTGCTATGCAGGGCGAGCTGGATTTCGGAGAGGCTCTGCGCGCGCGCGTCGCGCTTTTGAAAGGACTGGACGAGGCCATGATTGCGCGCTGCCTTTCGGAGCGCGTCACACCAACGGCGGGTGCAGAGACGTTGGTGAAGACTATGGCCGGATGGGGCGCGCATTGTGTGCTGGTTTCAGGCGGGTTTGTGCAATTTGCAAATCACGTTGCGGCGCAAATCGGCTTCCATGAAGCCAAAGCAAATATGTTATCCATCGCCGGCGGCAAGCTGACCGGTGAAGTTGATGGCGATATTGTCGATGCAGAGGCGAAACGCGCGCTGCTAAAGGCGCGGAGCGAGGAGAAGCAGATCAGCCCCGCAGCTGTTCTGGCCGTGGGTGACGGCGCGAATGATATTCCGATGATTGCGTCCGCGATTGAGGGCGGCGGGCTGGGTGCGGCCTATCATGCCAAGCCGAAAGCCGCCGAGGCCGCCAATTTTGCGATACGGCATGGTGATTTGACGGCATTGCTATATGCGCAGGGGATACCAAAAGCCGATTGGGTTCAGGATTGATTTGGCATTTAAAGCTGCTAGCCTTGTGCGCATGAAACATTTTGCCACATCGCTTCCGCTTCTCGCCATGCTCGCCGCTTGTGCCGCTCCAACCGAAGAAAAGCCGGATGAAGCGCCTTCAGGCTCCACCAAATATACCGCCGAATTGATTGCCAGTGGAACTGGCGATGGCGGCCCGGTTGGCGATGCATTGCTTAACACAGGCGCGGATGGCACAAAATTGACGCTTTCTTTGGCGGATATAAAGGCTGGTTCTTATGGTATGCACCTGCATGAAACGGGCAGATGCGAAGCGCCTGATTTTAAAAGTGCTGGTGGTCATTGGAATCCGGCAGGGAAAGAACATGGCATCGAAAATCCGAAAGGCGCGCATGCGGGGGATCTTCCAAATCTGGAGGTAAAGGCCGATGGGGTGGTTGAAGAGAGAATCCATCTGCCATCGCTAAAATTCGATGAAGGCGATTTCCTTGATGCCGACGGTGCAGCTTTCGTGATTCACGCCGGACCCGACGATAATATGACCGATCCTAGCGGTGATAGTGGCGGGCGGATTATTTGCGGCGTATTTAAGAAAGCCGTATAGGCCGTATTAGGCTAGGCCAAGCTCTTCCAGCTTTGCATCAAGGTCAATCGGGATGCTGGCAAGGACATCATGTTCCTTATTTTCCCAATTGTCCGGATTATCCGGCGATACACCGATTTCCGAAAATTTGAAGTCGCGTTTTTTGAGCAGGTCGGCAATTTCGCCGCGATACATGGCGACCATTGCGGTTAGAAAGCGGTTCACTATTCTATCTTCTGCCGTGTCATCAACATTATAAAGCGGAAGATGATCAATTACTTTTTGGGATGGATATAGCCATTCGTCGGTTACCCACCGGTTGGTCACAAACCAGCTACGCGGGATACCGCTATGGTCGATAGAAAGTCCGGCAATATGGACAACATTGGCGCGCTTTTCAGATTTATTTGCAGGTTCAGACCATTCACCAGAATCATCGTCCAGTTGCGTCCGGTGTAGGAATAGATGAAAATGGCCATGCTCGTCCTTGTCGCGATCTCCCGTCGGGTGGACATGATAATACCACCGCCCCAAATTCTTCACATCGCGTGCATCATTATCCGGATAATGCTCCCAGAAAACTGGCTGTTCGTCTTCGGGCAACACGCGCTGCATCAACGGACGGCCTTCTTGTACCATCTGCATTATAGTTTCGACGACTATTTCAGCCGCTTGTCTTGGCGCTAGTGGCTCGGTGGGTTCGGGCATGATCTATTTTGTCCGCTACTTACGAAAAAGGCTGACGATGGATAACCACCGCCAGCCCTTTTGCTAACTTGATACTGTTAGAGAGATTATTCTGCTTTAGCAGCACAACCTTCAGCAGCAGCACAACCTTCTTTAGCGGCACAGCCTTCTTTAGCAGCGCAACCTTCAGCAGCAGCACAGCCTTCTTTGGCAGCACAACCTTCAGCAGCGGCACAGCCTTCACCTTCAGCAGGTGCAGCTTCTTCTGTCGCATCGCCTTCAGCAGCAGCTTCTTCAGCTTTGTTGCCGCATGCAGTTGTCGCCAATGCGAGTCCGCCTGCAACGGCGAGCATCGAAGCAAATTTTGCTTTCTTCATGATATACTTTCCTCCAATATTTCCCCGCGCAGGAATATTAATTAAAACGCGTAAGTAGTCCCGACACCTTGCCGGTACCAGTGGGTGCTGCTGCCATGGAAAAACCATGGTTGCAAGCATTGTTTTAGCATTTCGTCGCTTTTTTCGTCGATGAAATGTTCTTTTTCAGCGTTTAACCGAGTGCGGTTTCTGGCTCTATGAAAGGCATTTCAAGGCTTTCGGCGACTGCTTTGCTGGTCACTTGGCCCTTATGCACATTTAATCCGTCGAGCAGGCCAGCACCAATTATACTATGCGAATGCAGCGCATCCAATCCTTGTTCGGCAAGCGCGAGTCCGTACGGAAGCGTAGCGTTATTTAGGGCAGCGGCGCTGGTTTGCGGAACCGCGCCTGGCATGTTTGCAACGCAATAGTGAATGATCCCGTCAACCACATAGGTCGGGTCTTCATGCGTTGTTGCCTTGCTGGTTTCAAAGCACCCGCCCTGATCAATCGCGACATCGACAAGCACTGAGCCGGGCTTCATATTTTTCAGCATGTCGCGCGTGACAAGCCTCGGTGCGCTGGCGCCGGGGATAAGGACGGCACCGATAACCGCATCGGCTTGACTGATTTCATAGTCGATGGTTTCCAGCGTTGAATAGCGCGTGCGCACGCGGCCATGGAAAAGCTCGTCCAGCTGCCGAAGGCGCGGGATCGATCGGTCGACTATTGTTACTTCCGCGCCAAGCCCAACCGCCATTCGGGCCGCATGCGTTCCAACAACACCGCCGCCGAGCACGGTAACACGTCCGGCCTGCACGCCGGGGACGCCGCCAAGCAAGATGCCTGCGCCGCCTTCGCTGCGGCGCATAGCTTCGCCAGCAGCTTCAATCGACAATCGCCCTGCAACTTCGCTCATGGGTGCGAGCAAAGGCAGGGCCCCGCGCTCATCAGTTACGGTTTCATATGCGATAGCAGTACAACCGCTCGCCAGCAGGCCTTTGGCTTGCTCCGGATCGGGTGCAAGATGCAGGTAAGTAAAAAGCAACTGGCCTTCGCGCAGTTGCACCCATTCGGATGGCTGCGGCTCTTTCACTTTCACCACCATATCTGCAGATGCGAAAATCTCTTCCGCCGTCGCGGCGATCTTTGCGCCAGCGGCAATATAGGCGCTGTCAGGCGCAAGGATGCCTTCGCCTGCACCGGATTGAACTGTCACTTCGTGACCGCGCGCAGTATATTCGCGCACCGCTCCGGGCGTTAGGCCGACCCGATATTCATGACTTTTAATCTCGCTAGGTACACCAACCAACATCTGGGCTCTCCTTCACATGCAAAAATCGACCGGAGTCGCGGGCGTAACAATATTACATCTCTCTATTATTTTCTAACGAAATTTAACTCTGTCCTTCGGCGCCATCTGGAAACTGTGCCCATAAAAACACATCGCCAGAAAAAGGGCGGCAACTCTGCCCGATTTTCCCTTGTGCCGGAAAGGATTTATGTGTTTTGTGAAAGCGCAATAACAAAGCAGCATTCTAAAAGCCACAAGGCGCGCTGCATATTTCACGGGAAGAGAACAGCTATTTGTTGTTGGCCCACCGGGCTGACAGCAGGAATGTTACGTGCTTACAATAAGGGAAATACAATGCGTAAGACTGTTTTCAAATTCGCGGCGAGCATCGCTGCTATCTCTACATTGGCTATTTCAGCTCCGGCTATGGCGCAGGAGGCCGAAGAAGAATCGAGCGAAACGGATCCGCCGGGGCCGATAGATGTGGAAGTAACGTTGGCGGTTGTTTCCGATTATCGGTTTCGTGGTGTTTCGTTGAGCAATAAAGACCCTGCGGTCCAACCGGGCATTACCGTTACCCATGAATCGGGGCTATATGCAGGCGTATGGGGTTCCACAATTGCCGAAAATCCAGGAAGCGATATCGAAGTAGACCTGTTTGCCGGTTTTGCCGGCGGGGATATAGTGACGTATGATATTGGCGCGGTATATTATGTGTATCCTGGCGTCAGCAGTTTCAACTATGCCGAATTGACCGGCAAGCTTGGATTCACAATCGGCCCGCTCGAACTGGGCGGACAGGTTGCATATGCGCCAAGTCAGGACGGTACCGGCAATCAGGACAATATATATGTCGCGACCACAGCGTCGGCTGGACTTCCCGGCACGCCGCTGACCATCAATGCTGGCGTCGGTTTTGAAGACGGTGCATTCGGCAATGAGAAGGTCGATTGGACGCTGGGCGTATCGGCGGAAGTTGAGGGTTTTTCTTTGGGCGCGGCCTATGTCGATACCAATCGGCGAGTCGGCGGACTTGGTCGGGCAGGCGCAGTATTCTCCATAAGCTATACATTCTAAATTCCGGCATTACCCGATCAACATAACGGCCCGCATGGTTACGATGCCATGCGGGCCTGATTATACTGGTTTGCCGATTGCCAGAATGATAGGCGGATTCGTATGACAGCAGAAAGAGCTGCCCTCTCCGCCATTCTCGGGCCCACCAATACCGGCAAGACGCATCTCGCCGTTGAACGGATGTGCGCACATTCCAGCGGAATGATGGGCTTTCCTCTGCGGCTGTTGGCGCGCGAAGTGTATGAGCGGATTGTTGCCATCAAGGGTGAGAAGCTGACCGCGCTGATTACTGGCGAGGAGCGTATCGAGCCGCCGTCCGCCCGCTATTATTGCTGCACCGTTGAAAGCATGCCCATCGAGAACGACTTTGCCTTTGTTGCGGTTGATGAAGCTCAATTGGGCGCTGACCCAGAACGCGGACATATATTTACCGACCGGATGCTGCATGCGCGCGGGCGCGAGGAAACAATGATATTGGGTTCTGAAAGTTTGGCGCCATTGGTGCGCAAGCTTTTGCCCGAAGCCGAAATTACCACGCGGCCCCGGTTTTCAACGCTCAGCTATGCGGGCAGCAAAAAACTGTCACGCTTGCCCAAACGCTCGGCCATTGTCGCATTTTCGGTTGAACAGGTTTATGCGGCGGCAGAAATGCTGCGCCGTTTGCGCGGCGGTGCTGCCGTTGTCATGGGCGCGCTTTCCCCGCGAACGCGCAATGCGCAGGTTGAGATGTTCCAGTCGGGCGAGGTGGATTATCTCGTCGCGACAGACGCTATCGGCATGGGGCTCAATCTGGATGTGAAGCATGTCGCCTTTGCCGCGCTCTCCAAATTTGACGGAGTACGGCGCAGGCGACTGACCGTCGCGGAGATGGCGCAGATCGCGGGTCGTGCGGGCAGGCACCAAACCGACGGCACTTTCGGGACGTTGGCGGGCGAGGGGTTTGAAATGACGCCGGAGGAAATCGAGCGGATTGAGGATCATGATTTTCGCGCGCTCGATTGGCTTTATTGGCGAGAAGCAGAGCCGCGAATGGATAATGTCGCAACATTGATATCCGATCTCAAATCGCCGCCGCATGAAGACGGTTTGCGCGCTGCCCCAGAAGCGCTTGATCTCGATATCCTGCAACGTCTGGCCGATATGCCTGATGCGATGCAATTAGTATCCGGCCCGCAAACGGTTGCCCGCCTTTGGGAAGCGGCGCGTCTTCCCGATTTTCGCAAATTGGGCGCAGAACCGCATAGCCGCTTCATCGCGTCGCTTTGGCAGTTTCTGGGACAAGGGCGCGGCGTCATACCGCACCGATATATGGCGCAAGAATTGGCTAGGCTCGACAATGTGCAAGGTGATGTTGATACGATTTCGGGGCGCATAGCGGCGGTGCGAAGCTGGACATATATTGCGCACCGCGCCGATTGGTTGGCCGAACCGGTGGCCATGGCAGAGCGCGCACGGGATTTGGAGACGAAGCTATCCGATGCATTGCATTCAGGCCTGCGTCAGCGTTTCGTTGATAAGCGCACGGTTAAGTTGATGCGCGGTTCTGCGGCGGATTCGGAATTGCTGCCTGTGGAAATAGCTGTGGATAACCATGTACTGGTCGATGGCGAAGATATTGGAACGCTTGAAGGGTTTACCTTTAAGGTTGACGAAGGTGCGCGGGCAGGGGACAGGAAATTATTGCTCGCGGCGGCTCAGCGCCATCTGGCGGCGCATTTGCGGGAAAAGGCACGAAAGGTAGTTATGTCCGAAGACAAAGAGTTTGCGCTAACGAAAGATGGCGCGGGACGTCCGGCCATTGAATGGAATGGCGACAAACTCGGATTGCTGACCAGCGGCCGCAGTTTGTTACAGCCGGAATTTCAGCCTGAGCGCGCGGTTGCCGGATTGGACGGTGATGCGCTGAAAGCTATTGCGCAGCGGGCGGAGGCGTGGATCGCTGCACAGCTTGAAAAGCATTTGGGCGGTATTGTTGCGCTAGATAAACTGGCGCAAGATGAAGCAACAGAAGCGCCGGTGCGTGCGCTCGCCATGCAGCTTGCCGAAGCCGGCGGGATAGCTGGGCGGCAATATTTGTCCGACGCGATACGGGCGTTGCCCAAAGAAGCGCGGGGAGCCGCGCGCAAGGGTGGTATCGTATTTGGCGCGCTCGATATTTTCCATCATCAGGCCATGAAGCCGGCGGCGGTGAAATGGCGAGTGGCTCTGTTTGCGGCACGCGATGAAAAGCCTGTGGCCGAATTGCCGCCGGAAAGCGCGGTGCATCTCGCGGCTTGGGATTTCGCCAATGCCGCCGATTGCCGCAATGCTGGCTATCGCCGGGTGGGTGATGAATATTTGCGTATCGATCTGGTCGAGCGGGTGATCAAAAAGGCCCACGAAGCGCGCGGTGAGCAAAAGACTTTCGGCATGGATTTGAGCTTTGTCACCTCGCTGGGTGTGAGTGAAAAGGGACTGGCGGCGCTGATGCGCGATGCCGGTTTCCGGAAAGCCGATACGCCGAAGCCTGCTGAAGAGGCGGTGAAGGAAGCGGAGGCCAATCCCGCTGAACCAGCAAAAGAAGAAGCGCAGGCCGAGACAGCCAATGTTGAAAAGCCTGCCGAGACCGCTTCACCGGAGGCCGCGTCGCCTGAAACAGCGAAGCCGGAAGCGGCCCCCGTCGCTCCGGCTGCAACCCCTGATCCAGTTTTAACCTATTGGCGCTGGGTCGGGCTTGGCAAAGCGAATGGCAACCGGCGCAAAAATGGCGCTGCTCTCAAAGGCAAAGCTAAACCGGGCGCAAACGGCAAACAGGGCGGCAAACCAAAACCGCAAAAGGCACCCGCCGCGCCGTCCGAATTGGCGCTGCAGCTCGCGGCGCTGACCGGCAAGCAGCCCCCGAAAGGCTGAATGGTCGCGTCATCCGACAGCATCCGCATTGATCAGCTGCTTTGGCGGCTGCGTTTTGTGAAAACGCGCGGGCTTGCGCAAAAAGCGATTCAATCCAGCCATATCCGCATTAATGGTCGCCGCGTTTTACGGGCGAGCGCGGCAATACGCGCCGATGATGTGCTGACGATGCCGTGGAGTAGCAGCGTGATTGCCCTGCGCATCTCGCATATTCCGCATCGCCGCGGCCCCGCAAAAGAAGCGCAGGATTGCTACGAGCTTCTCGATGAGTGACCATATTGGCCCGTCAAAAAAGCCAGTTTTCGAAAACAGCCTGTTGACTTGCCGCCCTTTCCCGCAATAGGCGTTATTTATTGAGCGGGGACGCATAATCGTTTCCCGGCAAGTTGGAGAGCCACAATACCATGACCTATGTCGTCACCGATGCCTGCATCAAATGCAAATATATGGATTGCGTTGAAGTCTGCCCCGTCGATTGTTTCTATGAAGGCGACAATATGCTGGTGATCAGCCCCGATGAATGTATCGATTGCGGCGTGTGTGAACCCGAATGTCCCGCAGAAGCGATTTTGCCCGATACCGAAGATGGCCTGGAAAAATGGCTTGAGATTAACACCAAATATAGCGCTGAATGGCCGAATATCACCACCAGCCGCGAACCGCCCGCTGATGCCGATGATTTCAAAGGCAAAGACGGCAAATTCGAAGAGCATTTCTCACCCGAACCGGGCCAGGGCGACTAAGCTGGTCTTTTGGCGAAAGTGACTGTCACACCGGCTTGCCGGATCAGGCGTCAAAATACCGCAATGTCAAAGAGCGTGATTGCCTCGATAGGCCACTGAATGGCCTGTAGGAAAGTTGTTCCTTCTCATTTGGGTCATTCTCCACAGCAGCGTCATTCCGGACTTGATCCGGAATCTCCCGCAGCCAAGGTCATGCCAGTTTATTTCGCACAAAGACGCAAAGGCGCAAAGAAGGCCGAACGGCTATAGCCTGTCCCCGCTCTCCAAATATATATTTTCACCGCAGGTTGGACATTCGCTGGGCGCAAAGGGTAGGTATTATATGCCGTGCTTCCATTCGGTGATCAAACCATGTCCGCATGGTCGGGTTTTGAGTCCAAAATACAAAGCTCCCACTGCGCCGAAAATTCCTGCGATTATTAAAAGCCAAGAAAAGATTCCGCCAGAGGACACTATCGCTGCCGGTATCAAGCCGAATAGGAAGTACGAAAATAGTATTTTCAGATTAATGTTCTTTTCGATCAAAATTCTACTTCCTAAGGCGTAACAATATTGAATTGCGGGCTGACCGGATCAAGCGCGCCGAATATTGCGGGCATGAGCGTTGCGTCGCCGGATATCTTGAGCGCGCCCGATTGAAGGAGCTCCATAGGATTGACCTGCCTGGTCAAAAGCCGCGTAAAGTCGGTTCGGCTCACCGTAATTTGCGTGACAGCCTGATCATTGTTGCCGTTTCGCGGAAACATAACGCTTTTGCCCAGATCAACGCTGACGGTTTCCTTGCGGTCAGGAAAACTGAACTGGATAATTCCGCCATCGCCCTTCATTTTTGCCGGGTTAAAACGCGTTGCAATCGCATCGAACAAGTCGACCGCCGGAATCGCGTTCAGCATCTTTGCGTTGGAGCTAGCGATAGCATTGTCCGGTTTATTGCCGTCGCGTAATTCCTTTGCGCCGACCAGATAGACATTCCGCCAGGTTCCCGCTTCAGACTGGAAACCCAGCTGTACATAGGAGGATGCCAGCCATTTTTTTGCGGCTTCATTGGTAGGCTCTGCAAAAACGACATGATTAAACACTGTTGCGGCCCAGCGATATTCACCCTTGGCAAAGGCGTCTTTCCCGGTTTTTAAGGCTTTCTCCACGCCGCCTATAGCTTCCACATATTTTTTTGACGCTTTGGCCGGTGGAAGTTGGTGATAGGTGGCGGGCACATTGTCCCACCAGCCAAAGTAACGCTGATAAACCGCTTTTGAATTGTGATTGAGCGTTCCGTAATAATCCCGCACACCAAAGTCGGTTTTGGCAAAATCAGGTTCGCCGATATTCTCCGCAATTTCATGCATCGTCGCGCCTTGATTGGCCTGCCGCATGGTTTGATCATGGACATAGCGATAGAGGCCGCGTTGGTTGCGCAGCGCCGTCTTCACGTTACCTTTGCCCCATGTCGGCCAGTGATGGGAAGCCACAAGAACGTCTGACTTATGGCCATATTTGGCAAGCATGGTGTCAATCACCTTGCTCCATTTCAGCGTATCACGGACCAGAGCGCCGCGCGGCGTTAAGACATTGTGAAAAGTCCGCGTTGCAACTTCGGCGCTATGCAGCGCTTTAAATTGCGGCAGATAGAAAATAAATTCGGCAGGAGCTTCGGTTTCTCCTGCATCCATGAATTGAAAATCAATGCCATCGATGGTCATCATCTCGCCATTTTGATTGATGCTTTTGGTAGGCGGGACAAGAGCGACATTGCCGCGCGAAAGCGCTTGGCCCAGCCCACCACCAACATGGCCTGCTTTACCAGCGGGAAGCGCCGTACCAAACTGGAATTGTACCCGACGGCTCATGGCGGTTCCCGCCACAATAGCCTCACCGATGGATTCCTTCACAAAAGCATGGGGTGCAATGATCTGGACCTTGCCGGATTGAACGTCGGCCAGCGATGCCACTCCGGTTGCACCGCCATAATGGTCGCCATGACTATGGGTGAATAAAACCGCCTTAACAGGCAGCTTGCCGAGCGTTTTATTTGCAAGTTCAAGCCCGGCTTTGGCGGGTGCAGGCGTGGTTAGCGGGTCAACGATAATCCAACCCGTCTCGCCCTTGATCAAAGTCATCTGTGCGAGATCATAACCGCGTATCTGGTAGATGCCCGGGACAACCTCGAACAGGCCGTGGATGCTGTTGAGCTTACCCTGCCGCCAAAGCGACGGGTTTACGGTATCCGGCGCATCGCCTTTAACAAAATCAAACTGGGCCGGGTCCCAAGACACCGAGCCATCCTCATTGAGAATTGGTTTGTCTATTTTGGCAAGAAACCCGCGATTGGCATTTTCAAAATCACTTTGGTCAGCGAGGGGAAGTTTTGCGCCAAATGTTGCATTCGCTTTTTTCGTGGCTTCGGTGGCCGTGCCTTCAGGCGGTAGATCATTGCCTAGCACCAAGGGGGACGCTGCCAGTAAAAGTAGAAATTTCCGAGTGTGGCGTGTCATTATTCCTGCTCCCGCATTTCTGTTTCGGCAGCTTAATCATATGGCCATATCATTGTCCATCCTGCCTATAGCAATCCTGCACTTCGCATACTCGAATGCCCATCTTTCCCGATGATAATGTGATCATGCACAGCGATGCCTAGCTTCTTACCAGCATCGATAATTTCGCGCGTCATGGCTATGTCTTGACGGCTGGGGGCGCTGTCTCCGCTGGGATGATTATGGACGAGGATGACGGCAGCAGCGCCTAAGTCTAGCGCGCGGCGGATGACCTCGCGGGTGTATATGGCC
>CAKZNA010000264.1 GCA_937129355.1 uncultured Sphingomonadales bacterium
TATCCCGAAGGTCGCAATCTGCTGAAAGGCAAAACGGTTGTGGTTACCGCCGCAGCGGGAACAGGCATCGGTTTCTCTGCCGCCAAACGCGCGGTCGAAGAAGGCGCTACCGTTCTGATGAGTGACTTTCACGAGCGCCGCCTTGGCGAAGCTGCAGACCGTATTGCCGAAGAAGTTGGTACGCGTCCAGCGACCTGCGTTTGCGATGTTACCAATCAGGAGCATATCGATAATCTTCGCGATACGGCGATCAAAGAGCTCGGCCATATCGATGTTCTGATCAACAATGCGGGTCTCGGCGGCGAAGTTGATGTTGTCGATATGGCCGATGAGCAATGGGAGCGGGTTCTCAACGTAACGCTAAACAGCGTGTTCCGCATGACGCGGTCTTTCCTGCCGCATATGCAGGAACGCAAAACGGGTGCCATCGTCAACAATGCGTCGGTTCTGGGCTGGCGCGCGCAAAAAGGGCAAGCGCATTATGCCGCAGCAAAGGCAGGCGTGATGGCCTTCACCCGCTGTTCCGCCATCGAAGCGGCCGAATTTGGCGTGCGGGTCAATGCGGTGGCACCGTCCATCGCCATGCATGCATTCCTTGCGAAAGTTACCACCGATGAATTGCTCGCCGAATTATCCGCGAAGGAAGCCTTTGGCCGCCCGGCAGAGGTTTGGGAAATCGCCAACGTCATGATGTTCCTCGCCAGCGACCTATCATCCTATATGACCGGAGAAATTGTCTCCGTGTCGAGCCAGAGGGCATAATGACCAAAATATACAACACCCCTGCGGCGCTGATTGGTCAAGAAGGTACCAAGCTAGATGCAACCGATTGGATGCAAATCGACCAGGACCGCGTTAATGGCTTTGCTGATGTCACCGAAGATCATCAATGGATTCACGTTGATGAGGCGCGTGCAAAAGAAGGCCCGTTTGGCGGCACGATTGCGCATGGATATTTGACCATGAGCCTCGTGAACCATTTCCTGCCGCAGCTGATCGAAGTGCGCGGTTTCGCGCATGCCGTGAATGTGGGTGCGGATAGATTACGCTTTCTCGCCCCGGTTAAGGTTGGCTCGCGCATTCGCGGCGTTGGCGAAATTATCACGGTCGAAGAAATTAAAGGTGCCATCCAATCGGCAGTGCGCGTCACTGTAGAAATCGACGGCAGCGAGAAGCCTGCCTGCATCGTCGACACAATAAGCCGATATTTCCCGGAGGAATAGAAAATGGCCGTCACCTCCGATGAAAAAGTCAAAGCCGTGCATGCCTATATCGGCGCCTTTGAAAAAGGCGATACCGAAGCGGTCCTTGCGCTCTTTGCCGATGATGCAACTCTTGAAGATCCGCTGGGTACGCCAGTAAGACACGGACTAGATGAAATTAGGGAATTTTATGCCGGGTCAATGGTGACAGGAGCAAAGCTGGAGCTTGTTGGCGCGCCACGCTGTGCAGCCGACTATGTGGCCTTCCCGTTCGCGGTAAAGCTCGACTGGGAAGGCAAAAAGCAGACGATAGAGGTGATCGATACTTTCCGCTTTAATGACGACGGTAAGATCGCCGAAATGCGCGCCTATTGGGGGCCGGAAAATATGAAAGCCGAATAACCATGAGCGATCAACCGCTGCCTTCCACTATCCCGCATGTCGCCGAAGATGCTGCAAAGAAGCGGGGCGATGCGCCCGCCATATTGGAAGATGGCGCAGAATGGAGTTTTGCGGAATTATGGCGGCGCGGACGTGAAAGCGCATCGGCTTTTTTGGCCCATGGTGTGGAAAAAGGCGACCGCATTTCCATTTGGGCGCCCAACAGCCGGCAGTGGATCGTCATTGCGCTGGGTGCGCTTACCGCCGGCGCCGCGATCGTTCCGCTCAATACGCGCCTAAAAGGACGCGAAGCAGGCGACATTCTTCGCCGCACAAAGGCAAAATTACTTTTCACCGTCGATGATTTTCTGGGCACCAACTATCCGACCCTGCTCGCCGAAGAAGACTTGCCGGATTTGCAGCAGATATTGGTTATCGGCAACGATCTTGATGAGTTTCTTGCCAAAGGAAGCGGCGCAGACGACCCTTCGGTGGATCAGGCTTTGGCTTCTTTGTCACCCGATGACATGTCCGACATCATGTTTACCAGCGGAACGACCGGAGCGCCCAAGGGTGCAATCTCTACGCATGGGCGCATCGTACCCATGTTCCGCCATTGGTGCGAGGTTATGGGGCTTGAAGCCGGTGAACGCTATCTGATCATCAACCCGTTTTTTCATAGCTTTGGCTTCAAAGCAGGATGGGTGGCATCTTTGATCGCCGGGGCCGTCACTATCCCCATGCCGAATTTTGATATTCCAGCCGTGATTGAGCGCATTGAAAAAGATCGCGTGAATTTTCTTCCCGGACCACCGACGATCTACCAATCTTTGCTCGCCGCCAAAGCCGAAAATGATTTTGACACCTCCTCGCTGCGCGGCGCAGCAACGGGCGCGGCCACGGTACCGCCGGAATTGATCCGGCGCATGCGTGAAGAATTGGGGTTGGTTGATACCGTCACCGCCTATGGCATGACCGAATGCTCCAATATCACCGCCTGCCGCCGCGGCGACCCTGCCGAACTCATCGCGCAAAGTTGCGGCAAGGCCATACCCGGACTGGAAGTCATCATTGCGGATGATAGCGGAAATGAAGTGCCGCGCGGTGAAACCGGAGAAATCTGGACACGCGGCTATGGCGTGATGCTAGGTTACCTGGATGATCCGCAAGCCACCGCAGAGGCAATTGATAACGAAGGCTGGCTACATACCGGCGATGTCGGGGAAATGGACGGCGACGGCTATGTACGCATTACTGACCGCAAGAAGGATATGTATATTTCGGGCGGATTTAACTGCTATCCCGCCGAAATTGAAAAGCTGCTTGCCGGGCATCCGGCGATCGAGATGGTGGCGGTTATCGGGGTTCCCGATGAACGGATGGGCGAAGTCGGGCGGGCATATATCGTCCCTCGTCCAGGTCATTCGCCATCGCGTGAAGAGATTACCGGCTGGGCGAAAGACAATATCGCAAATTACAAAATCCCGCGCAGTGTAGAGATTGTTTCATCGCTCCCCCTAAACGCATCGGGCAAGGTGTTGAAAACCGAGCTGCGCAGCAAAGTGTAGAACGCCAAATCAATAAACTTGCTTGCGATATAACGATTTTCTAAAGCTGGTGTAAGAACAGGAAAGAGACTGGAAACCCCATGACAGCAGAAAAGATCAAAGATTTTCGTGCCGCTCTTGGGACATTTGCGACCGGCGTAACAATCATCACAACATTGGCCGAAGATGGCGAACCCATCGGCGTCACCGCCAGCAGCTTCAATTCGGTATCGCTCGACCCGCCATTGGTGCTCTGGTCACTGGCAAAATCGTCGCTATCAAAAGATGCTTTTTGCTCTAGCGACCATTTCGCTATCCACGTCCTGTCTGCCAGCCAGCAGGATATGTCCAACAATTTTGCGAAATCCGGCGCGGATAAATTTCAGGACGTGCGTTGGCAAAAGGGAGAAACAGGTTCTCCGGTCATTGATCAGTATGCTGCCCTGTTTGAATGCAAAACCATGCATCAATATGAAGGCGGCGATCATATCATTCTGGTCGGCGAAGTTGTCCATTTTGATCGCCGGGATGAAGAACCGCTGGTCTTTCATGGCGGGCGCTATGCAGAAGCGCGTCTAAAAACATCGGATGAGGTTGAACAGGGTATCGACCTTGATCAAGGGAAATTTACCGACGATTTCCTGCTCTATCTAATCGCCCGCGCCTATTTCCAATCTTCGCAGCCAACACGAACGGCACTAGAACAATTAAGCCTTTCCCAAAGCCAATATATGGTGCTTTCGGTGCTGAGCATGAATGCGCCAGCAACAGCAGCAGACATAACCGACCGCCTTGCGCATACAGGATTTGAAGCGGATCAAGCTGCGCTGGAACAGATGGCCACGCGGGATCTATTGGTTCAGACAAATGGAGAATTCGACCTTTCCGACAAGGGACGGAGTCATCTCATTGAAACACTGTCAGTGGCCAAGGCGTTCGAGGATGATTTGACCGATCATTTTACGGCGACAGAAATTGCAGATACCAAACGCGTGTTGAAAAAGCTGATCGACCTGACCGGGCAAGATGTTCCGGATTTATTCGCCGCTAACCAGCCTGAATAGCCTCGATTGGAATCGGCTTCGTTTAGCCCAGCGAGCAGGGTCAGTATCGCTCGACCCAGATTTAATCGCGCGATTAAATTTTGGTTGCGGTGGCCCTTGGCTTGATATAGTTCAGCATATTCGAAGAGTAATAGAGGGAGCCACCCGACGTGGATTTTGATTTTTCCGATGACCAGAAATTCTTGCGCGATGAAGCGCGCAAATTTCTGGAAGCACAATGCACCAGCGCGGTTGTCCGCAACGTGCTGGATAATGATGATGTAAGCCACGCGGAGGATTTGTGGAAACAGGTCAAAGAAATGGGCTGGTTGGGCGCCGCGATACCGGAAGAACATGGTGGGCTTGGGCTTGGCATGCTGGAAATGTGCGTGATTGCCGAAGAGCTAGGCCGCGTTTTGGCGCCGATTCCATTTTCCTCATCCGCGTTCTATTTCGCCGAGGCGATTAAGCAGTTCGGCACCGACGCGCAAAAATCAGCATATCTGCCGAAAATTGCCAGTGGTGAATTTGTCGGCTGCCTGGCAACATCCGAAGGGCCCGGAGATAGCGACGCGGCCAAATTGAAAACCGGTTTTTCCAGCGGCAAAGTTTCGGGCACGAAACTACCCGTTACCGATGGCGATATCGCAACCCATGCACTCGTGCTAGCCAAGGACGGTTCGGGCGCGAGCATGGCTATCGTGGCACTGGATGCAGATGGCGTCACGCGCACGCCAATTCAGACATTGGAACCAACACGCAGCCATGCAGAGATCGTCTTTGACGGCGCAGCCGCTGAATTACTTGGTAACGAAGTCGGCAATGGCATGACGCAGCTGGACAGTATTTTGAACCGCGCGGCTATCCTTGTTGCATTCGAACAAGTTGGCGGGGCCTCCCGCTGCCTTGAAATGGCGATTGAATATGCCAACGAACGTCAGGCATTTGGCCGTCCAATCGGTGGGTATCAGGCGATCAAGCATAAGCTGGCCGATATGTATGTGAAGAATGAGGTCGCTCGCTCCAACGCCTATTATGGCGCATGGGCACTGTCGACCGACGCAGCGGAATTACCCGAAGCAGCCGCAGCAGCGCGCGTTGCCGCATCGGAGGCTTTCTGGTTTGCGTCGAAAGAGAATATCCAGACGCATGGCGGCATGGGCTTCACATGGGAAGTTGACTGTCACCTTTATTATCGCCGCGCGAAATTGCTAAGCGTTCAGGCTGGTGCACCGGGCGTATGGAAAGAGAAACTCGTAACTGCGCTAGAGCGCAAAAACGCGGCATAAGGAGATATTGAGATGAACTTCGATGATACAGAAGACGAAGCCAAGTTCCGTGCCGAAGCGGTTGCCTTTCTGGAAAAAAATTTGGAAAAGAAGGACGCTGGTGCCGGACGAGCAGATCGTAGCCGCGATGATTTCCTCACACGCGCGAAAGCATGGCAAAAGACTAAGGCTGCAGGCGGCTTTGCGCAAATCACCTGGCCCAAGGCAATTGGCGGACGCGGCGGCACGCCAATCCAGCAGGTGATCTGGAATCAGGAAGAATCCAAATTTGACGCACCAACATCGCCCTTTGCCATCGGCCTTGGCATGTGTGTGCCAACCGTGATCGCATTTGGCAGCGACGAACATAAACAGCGCTTTGTGCCAAAGGCTCTCGTCGGCGACGAAATCTGGTGCCAGCTTTTCTCCGAACCAGCAGCAGGTTCGGACGTTGCGGGCCTCAAAACCAAAGCCGTTAAAGACGGCGACGACTGGGTCATCAATGGCCAGAAGGTATGGACCACCGGCGCACAATTTTCCGATTATGGCATCGTGCTGACACGGACCGACCCCGATGTGCCCAAACATAAAGGCCTGACCATGTTCATCGTGAATATGAAGGACCCCGGCGTGGAAGTTCGCCCGATCCACCAGGCATCGGGTGGCCGCGAATTTAACGAAGTGTATTTCACCGATGTGCGCATTCCCGACAGCGACCGTCTGGGCGACCCCGGACAGGGTTGGAAAGTGGCGCTCGTCACATTGATGAATGAACGTCTGGCCGTGGGCGGTTCGCCGGGACCTGATTGGAAAGAGATTATGGGCTACGCCCGCGATGCCGGCACCATGTCCGACGGAGCTTTCCGCGCGAAACTCGCCGATTGGTATGTCGCGGCACAAGGATATAAGCTGACCAAATTCCGTTCACAAACCGCGCTGTCGAAAGGCGAAACACCGGGACCGGAAAATTCCATCGGCAAAGTTATCACCGCGAACCATTTGCAGGATATCTGCAACAGCGCGGTCGAAATGCAGGATCATTACGGCATTATTTCCGACCGTGATAAGGCGCCAGCCGAAGCCATATTCCAGGAAAGCCTGATGTGGGCACCAGGCCTGCGCATCGCTGGTGGTACTGACGAAATTTTGAAAAATATCATCGCCGAACGCGTGCTGGGGCTGCCTCAGGATGTTCGGGTGGACAAGGATAAAGCATTTTCAGAAATGTAGGGCTAGCCAGCCAATTTTTATTTGAAGGAAAGACATTATGGCCGAAGCATATATTATTGACGCATGCCGCACACCGCGCGGAATTGGTAAAGTTGGCAAAGGCGCTTTGTCGGAAGAACATCCGCAGCATCTGGCCGCGACGGTTTTGAAAGCGATTGCAGAGCGCAATAATTTGAACACCGAAGATGTCAGCGATGTTATCTGGTCAACCTCCACTCAAAAAGGCAAACAAGGCGGCGATCTTGGCCGTATGGCGGCGCTTGATGCTGGCTACAGCGTCAAATCCAGCGGCATGACGCTCGACCGTTTCTGCGGCGGCGGTATTACTTCGGTTAACCTCGCCGCTGCGCAAATCATGTCGGGCATGGAAGACCTCGTCGTTGCCGGCGGCACCGAAATGATGTCCTATACCAATCAGCGCGGCAGCGAAGAAATGAAAGCCGGCCTCGGCCCCGCAATGATGGGATCGGGCAACGAGCGCTTGCAAAAAACACACCCGCAATCGCATCAAGGCATCTGCGGCGACGCCATTGCTTCTATGGAAGGCATTTCCCGCGAGGACCTCGACGCGCTCGCGCTGAAGAGCCAGCAGAATGCTGCACGCGCGATCGAAGAAGGCCGTTTTGACAAGAGCATCATTCCCGTGGTCCGCGACGATGGCACAGTCATGCTCGACAAGGAAGAATTCCCGCGTCCGCAAACCACTGCCGAAGGGCTTGCGCAGCTTGATCCGTCATTTGCGAAGATCGCCGATATGCAGCTTGATGCGAAAGGCACAACCTTTCGCGGGTTGATCAACCAGAAATACCCCGATCTGGAAATCGAACATTTCCACCACGCAGGCAATAGCTCCGGCGTTGTTGATGGCGCAGCGGCTGTGCTTTTGGCATCGAAGGAATATGCTGAGAAGAACGGCCTGAAGCCGCGTGCAAAAGTTGTGGCGATGACCAATATGGGCGACTGCCCGACATTGATGCTCAATGCACCTGTCCCTGCGGCCCAGAAAGTTCTGGAAAAGGCTGGCCTGACCAAAGACGATATCGACCTTTGGGAAATTAACGAGGCTTTCTCTGTGGTTGCTGAAAAATTCATCCGCGACCTTGATCTCGACCGTGAGACGGTGAATGTGAATGGCGGCGCTATGGCGCTTGGTCATCCCATTGGCGCAACAGGTTCGATCCTTATCGGCACCATCCTTGATGAATTGGAACGCCAAGATAAAAAGCGCGGTCTAGTTACCATGTGCGCCGCTGGCGGTATGGCTCCGGCGATCATTATCGAACGGGTTTGATGACGCCTGATCCACTATTTGATTTTTCCGGCAAGGTTGCCCTCATCACCGGGGGCAGCCGAGGCCTAGGATATCAAATGGCCTTTGCGTTAGCGCAACGCGGCGCGGATACTATCATTGCCAGCCGCAAGATGGAGGCATGCGAAAAAGTTGCCGAAGAAATTCGCGCACTTGGCGGGCGCGCGCATGCGGTGTCTGCGCATGTCGGCAAATGGGATGAATGCGACCGGTTGATTGAAGAAAGCTACAAAGCCTTTGGCCGCTTAGATATTCTGATCAATAATGCAGGCATGTCGCCTGCGGTTCCCAGCCATGACATGCCCGAAAACCTGTTCGATTCCGTACTCAACCTGAATTTCAAAGGCCCGTTCCGCCTCGCAAGCCAGGTCGGCAAGCGTATGTCTGACGGTGACGGCGGCTGCATCATCAATATCAGTTCCATCGCAGCGACCGAAGCTATGCCGGGCGTTGTGCCTTATTCGGGCGCAAAAGCAGCACTCAACGCCATGACCGTTTCCATGTCCAAAGAATATGCGCCCAAAGTGCGGGTTAACACCATACAGGCCGGGCCATTCCTGACAGACATCGCCGATGCATGGAGCGAAGAAGCACGCGAAGCGCAGCCTGTTGCGCTTGGCAGGCCAGGTCAGCCAGAAGAGATCGTGACGGCAGCGCTGATGCTCGCGAGCCCATCATCATCCTATACGACAGGCGCAATTTTGCGCGTTGACGGCGGACCTCGCTAAGCGGCGCTGCCGCGATTATCAAACTGCTGGGCGAGAAATTGTGAAAGCAACGCGCCATTTTGGTGATTAAACCGGATCTCGTTCATTTCGCAATCAACGATACGATCCACGCGAAAGGCTCTAAAATCCTGCCGCAATTCACACCATGCGCAAACCAAAGTGGCATCAAAGAAATAGGCAAGACCAAGCGGCCATATCCGGCGCCGGCTGGGATGGCCTTTCAGATCACGATAGCCGATATCTAGCATACGATATTCGCGTACCGCCTTTCTCAGCATTGGCATATGCCGCGCATCTTTGGCCACATTCTGCCGCAACTGTGGAACCAGCAAAGCGGATCGCCCCACCTGATCACGCAAGCTTTCTGGTAAGATAGCCGAAACCTTCGCAACCACGTCTTGCGAGGCTTTGGCCAATTCGGGATCATTCTTTTCCGTGACGAGCAATGCGCCCAGCACAATCGCCTCCACCTCTTCGGCGGTGAACATTAATGGCGGAAGGTCATAACCGTCATCAAGCACATATCCGATACCCGTCTCCCCGCGAACAGGAACGCCCGTTGATTGCAAACTAACTATATCGCGGTAGACCGTACGCGGAACCACTTCCAACTCTTCGGATAATTCTGCCGCAGTGACCGGCCGGCGGTTGCGGCGTAATATCTGGAGGATTTGAAGGAGGCGATCGGCGCGGCGCATTTTCTTTCCCTAAATCAACACTACTGACACCATGTTGTCAGTAGTGTGTCAGTACAGCAAAGTTGCAAAGCAGAAAAAGGAAAAATGCGATGATCACACTGGTGCAGTTTCCGCGCGGAATGGGCGTTCCCAACCCCAGCCCATTTTGTATGAAAGCAGAAATTATGCTCAAAATGGCGGGGCAGCAATATGAGATTGAAGAACTGACCGATCCGCGCAAAAGCCCTAAAGGGAAGCTGCCCTATATTCGCGACAATGGTACGGAAATAGCCGATAGCTGCTTAATTCAACAGCATCTAGAACAGAGCTATGCCGTCGATTTCTTCCCCGATTGTAACAAAGCACAAGAGGCCACCGGACATGCCATCGCCCGGATGTGTGAAGAACGGCTTTATCAAGTGATAGTGTACAGTCGCTGGATTGACGAAAACAACTGGTCCACTATTCGCCAATTCTGGTTTGGCAGCTTACCGCCGATAATCCGTAATATCGTACCATCAATTGCCCAAAAGGGAGTTGTGAAAGCACAACAAGGCCACGGCATCGGACGGCATAGTGACAAAGAAATATACGCCATGGGTTGCAAGGATATTCAGGCGCTAGCCGATATTCTGGGGGAACAACCCTATATTTTGGGAGACAACCCTACCGCCGCCGATGCAACCGCCTATAGCCATATCGAAAATAGCCTTGTTGACGAAATGCCCTCACCGTTGCTGAATGAAGCGCAGCGGCATGAGAATCTCGTCACATATCGTGACCGCTGCCGCGCATTGTGGTTTGCTGACTTTGAAGGAGATAGTTGATGCCAAAGAAAAGCTGGGCTGAAAAGTTTGAGAGCGCAAAACCGCCAGTGGTTAAACGGCTTGATAAAAATGTAGCGGGTATGAAAGCCGGGCAGATGATGCTCATCCCTTCCCCCAAATTGATTGACGATTATATCCGCTCCATTCCGGAAGGAACATCAAGCGATCTTTCGGAAATGCGGGAGGAACTGGCCAATCAGGAAGGCGCGGAAACGACCTGTCCTATCACGTCGGGCATATTTTTGCGCATAGTTGCCGAACGCATGTGGGATCAAAATGAGCAAGGCGCAGCCATGGATGAACTCACTCCGGTGTGGCGGGTCATCAACACCAAGACACCGACTTTCAAAAAATTGAGCTTCGATGGAGAATTCCTGATCGACCAACGCCGCCGTGAAGGTTTAGGCGAATAATCTCGCCATAGCGTCTACCACTGCATCTGCATCTAATCCATATTCCCGGTAAAGGTCGGGCAAGTCGCCGGTCTGGCCAAAGCGGTCAATGCCCAAAGGCACAACCCGCTGTCCATGCACGCCGCCAAGCCACGACAGCGATGCTGGAGCACCGTCGGTGAGTGTCACCAGCGGAATTTTGGGCAAGATATTTGCGATATGCGCCGCGCCTCCATGTGCGCTCCAATCGCGGTGGAGCAGGTCGGGCGATGTCACATTGAGCAATCCCAGCCCCGGCAAATCGTACGCCATCTGCTCCCATGCTTCCAACGCTTCTGGCATAACCGCACCCATTGCTACAATCGCAGCTTCGCAACCTTGTTCCGGCGGTTTTAGCCAATAGGCACCGGCAACGGCATCCGCTTTCCAGCTGTCATCGCTGCGTTCAACCTGATCAAGCTCTCTGGTCGTTAGCCGCAAGTAAATGCTCTCGCCATCTTCTGCCTGCATTGTATGGAAAGCATGCTCCATAAACAAGGCAAGCTCGTCAGCGTAGGCCGGTTCATAGTGGCATAGCCCCGGCTGTCCCATTGCGATTAACGGCGGGTTGATAGACTGATGCGCCCCGCCCTCTGATCCCAATGTCAGGCCCGATGGCGTGGCCACCAGCAAGAAACGGGCATCTTGATAACAGGCGTAATTCAGCGCATCGAGACCGCGTGAGATAAACGGGTCATAGACCGTGCCTATTGGCATCAGCCGTTCACCGAACAAATCACCCGATAGCCCCATCGCCGCGAGCATCAGGAATAGGTTATTCTCTGCAATGCCTAGCTCGACATGCTGGCCAGCCTTTGAACCGCCCCATTTTTGCGTGCTGGGGATTTTGGCCGCGCGGAATACGTCTGGCAATTCCTGACGGCGGAATAGCCCGCGCTGATTCACCCATGCGCCTAAATTTGTCGAAACGGTAACATCGGGTGATGTTGTGACAATCCGGTCTGCCAGTGGACCGCCTTGTTTCGATATATCCAGCAATATTTTCCCGAAAGCTGCCTGCGTCGATTGTTTGTCCCCCGCGGGCACCGAAAGCGCGGGTATGTCTACTTTGGACGCAGGCAAATTCTTCTCACGCGCCAATGGTGATTTTTCCGCAACAGCTTGCGCCTGAGCACGAATATTATCGCCTAACCCGCCCCAAGGCTCCCATTCTTCGCCTTTGGCTATTCCGATATCTCCGCGCAGACCTTCGATTTGCTTCGGCGTCATCAGGCCGGAATGGTTATCCTTGTGGCCGGCAAAAGGAAGCCCCTGCCCCTTCACCGTATAAGCAATGAAAATTGTCGGGCGATCATCTTGCGCGCTGTCAAAAGCTTCGCAGATCGTCTCGATACAATGCCCGCCCAGATTGGTCATCAACGCAGCCAGCTCATCGTCGCTCCGTTTTTTCAGCAGTGCTTTAATCCCGCGCACTTTGCCCAGATCGGTAAGCAATCTTTCGCGCCAGGCGGCACCACCCTGAAATGTCAGCGCGGCAAACTCCGCATTGGGCGTTTCGTCTATCCAGTCGGAAAGCGCTTGTCCGCCTGGTTCCTTGAACGCAGCCTTTTGCAATTTCCCTGACTTGATCGTCACCACCCGCCAGCCGCAGGTTTCGAATATATCGTCGAAACGGCGGAACATGCGATCGGCGGTCGTGCTGTCGAGGCTCTGCCGGTTATAATCGACAATCCACCAGCAATTGCGGATATTATGCTTATAGGCCTCGATCAGGCATTCATAGATATTGCCTTCATCCAGCTCCGCATCACCCATCAAGGCAATCATCCGGCCCGCCTGACTTTCATCAAGCCCCTTATGCGCGATCAGATAATCCTGGATCAAACTGGCAAAGGCCGTGACGGCAACGCCTAGTCCGACGCTGCCCGTTGAAAAATCAACCGGGATCACGTCTTTGGTTCGGCTGGGATAGCTCTGCACCCCGCCGAGCCCGCGAAACGCCTTCAACTTGTCCAGCGACTGGTTGTCCAGAAGATAATGGATCGCATGCAGCAATGGTCCAGCATGTGGTTTCACCGCGACTTTGTCATTCGGCCCAAGCGCATGGAAATACAGCGCAGACATAATCGCCGTCATCGATGCACAACTTGCTTGATGCCCGCCGACTTTCAGCCCGTCGCGGCTTTCGCGGATATGATTGGCGTTGTGGATGGTCCAGGATGATAGCCAGCGTATGCGGCTCTCGAGCGCCTCTAGCGCTGCAATATCGGGCTTGTTTTTCAATGTCTTTGCGATTTTTGTTTTTGCCATGGGGAAACCCCTTAATCGCAAATCCATTTAGTAACAATTGTAATCGGTTTGGAAATGCAATCTAGCGTTGTTTTTGCAGCGGCTATCCCTTCAGACGGCCTTCCACTTCGATCACTACCGTCGATCGAGATAACTATCAGGACGATAATAAGCCGCCAGCTTTCGGTCATATCGCTGTGCGGTCGCAAATAAATCAGCTTCGCATCCCGCCTTCCCGATAATCTGCAAACCCAGCGGTAGCGGCGTTGAATCATTGCCAGATGGGATGCTGACAGCAGGTAGATTGGCGATATTGGCAAGGCAGGTGAAATCCGCCTGATTGGCGGGTGCGGTCTCGCTATGCGGGAATGCAGGCTGCGGCGTCGTCGGCAGGATCATGTGGCCATGCTTCTCGATCACCGCCTGCATTTCGGCAGCGGTAATCGCGAGTATTTCCTGATCCTCTTTCCAGTCTTCCGCGCTACGTTTCGGACCATAGGTCAACAGCTTTCGAAAGGCCGGCGACAAGCGTTGCTGATCAACATCCGTGAAATGTTTGGCCATCGCACGCGAGGTTTTGATGAAGCCTGCAAACCGGATGAGCGAAAGCGGGTAGGAAAGATCGATGAGCGACAGCGGCCTGTCTGCCTCACGCAAAATGTCGCGGAAATTCTCCATAACAGAAAGTTCACAGTCGACACCATGCTCGGCAAGTGTTGCCGTACCGCCAGATGCCGCATCTCTGTCACCAAAATCGGACATGATCTCGGCCACGCTTTGCAGAAGGTCCAAGCTTCGCGCCATCGGCCCGATGCAATCTAAAGACGCTTCGCAAATTTCAAGACCGTCTTGGCTAACGGCAGATTGCGCCGGTTTGAAAGCATAAATACCGCAATAGGCCGCCGGAATACGGACCGACCCCATCGTATCAGTACCAAGTGCCACATCACACAAGCCCGCCGCGACCGCCGCGCCGCTGCCGCCCGATGAACCGCCGGGTGTGTAACCGATATTATGCGGATTTTGGGTCGCGCCGAAATAGGGATTGTCGGTCTTCGCGCCCAGCGCGGCTTCCTCCATATTGAGCATACCGACGATAGCCGCACCTTCGTCACGTAACTTCGCAACAACCGCAGCATCTTTATCAGCAATGCGGTTCCGATAGGCATCACAGCCCGCCGTCCAAGGCATATTTTTGACCGAAACACTTGCTTTCACGCCGACGGTCACGCCGGACAGGGCTCCGGTTCCAAATTCCGCGCGCCGGTCAAAGTCGGTGAAGGCATTTAGCGGCCTGTTGGCGGCTTCAATGGCGTCAAAATCAATCACCTGTGTCTCGCCCCTTCTCACCCAGTTCCGGAACATGCCCGATATGCGCTCTCGGATCATTTCCAAAGCGGATTGCAGGAGCGATATGATGACGGCCATCGGCTTCTATCAGCAAACCACGCTCTGCAACATGTGCAGCATCCAGCGCCTCTCGATAGTCGAGTACAGGCGAGAATGCGATATCCTTGTCAGCGAACCAATCCACCCATTCATCACGCGTTTTTTGTGCAAAAATGCTGCGCAGCATTTTTATTAGTTCATCCTGCTTTCCAGCGGGCAAAAGCGCTTCTGGAATGCGGCCTTCATGCCCCAGTGCGGTGAGCAAATTTCGCGCAAATTTTTCTTCGCGCCCGCCCAGCACGATATGCTTTTCATCAGCCGTTTCATAGACATTGTAAAAGGCAGCCCCGCCGAGCGAACGCTGGCCCTGCGATTTCGGGCTGTCGCCGCCAGCAATCGCAGACCCGGCGGTATGCACACTCCACGGAAGCAGGCTGTCAAACATGGCAATATCCAAATAATCGCCCTTACCTGATTTCTCACGCCCGATCAGCGCCATTAGCACAGCCGACAGACCAGTTAACCCCGCGGCCATATCCGCAGAAGGAATGCCCGGCACCACAGGCATTCCGTCCGGCCCGTCATTGACTGATAGGAAACCAGCCATGGCTTGAACGGCCATGTCATGCGCGGGGTGATGAGCAAGCTCGCCCTCCTGACCAAATGCAGAAATCGAGCAATAGACCATCTTCGGGTTGCGCGCGGCAACCGCATCGTAGCCAAAGCCGAGCTTTTCCATCGTACCCGGCCGGAAATTTTCGAGAACGATGTCGGCACTCTCGATTAAATCCCACAGTGCCTGCTTCCCTTCTTCTGATTTAAGATTTAGCGTGATGCTGCGTTTGTTCCGATTAATGCTCAAAAAATAAGCACTTTCATCCCCCACAAACGGAGGCCCCCATTGGCGCGTATCATCACCCGAGCCAGGACGCTCAACTTTGATT
>CAKZNA010000265.1 GCA_937129355.1 uncultured Sphingomonadales bacterium
ACGTGGTTCGCTTTAACGAAGGATTGAAACCGGCAACGGGCATCACTTTTGCAAGCTTACTATTGGCCGCCGCAGCCATTGCCGCTGGATCTGGCGAGGCTGGCATGGCGATTTTATCGGCCGGTTCGCGCGCCGCGGTCGGAAAATTTCTTGCATTTTCCAGGGTACAGGAAGGCACAGCAGATGCATCTGGCGCCCGGTATCTTTCTGAAGCCGGAATCACTGGAAAAGGGTCGGTTCAATTTTTCAAACGCCTGCAAAATTTGGAATTTCGCTACGGTATAAAACAAGAAGACAGCTATGAACGCACCCACCCGCTTTCGGGAGAACGCGTTTCGGTATTGGAGGACACATATCTCGCCGATCCGGCATGGAATAATCCGCTAAACCCAGAATGGGAAGCCGGTTTCAAGCGCGTGAAGGCGAAACTGAAAGGCTATCTTGGCGATCCTAAATCTACGCTACAGCAATATCCAGAGAGTGATCCCAGCATCGCCGGACATTATGCGCGCGCCTATGCTTGGCACAAATCGGCCTACCCGAAAAAGGCGCTAAAAGAAGCCAATGCGCTTGTTGCACGGTCACCGAATGATCCGTATTTTCTCGAATTGCTTGGTCAGATCATGCTTGAATCCGGGCGGCCTCAGGAATCGCTAGCCTCTCTGCGCAAAGCGACCCAGCTTACTAATAACCACCCGTTGATTGCCGGAATTCTGGGCCATGCATTGATTGCTACCGAAGACCCTGAAAATTTCACCGAAGCCTCAAAGGTTCTCAAAGCCGCGGTTGTGAAAGACAATCGCAATCCTTTTGCATGGTATCAACTTGGCGTTGTTTATAGCCACCAAGGTGACGAACCTCGCGCAGCCCTTGCAACTGCGGAGCGTTATTTGATGATAGGAGCACCGCAACTTGCGCTGCCCAATTCTGTAAAGGCCATGGGCGGCCTGAAAGAATATACGCCGGACTGGATTAGGGCACAGGATATCAAGTTGGTCGCGCAGGCACAGGTGGAACAACTGTGTAAAAAAAGCAGAAACAGAAGAAGAATTCGCTGCTAGTTGTACGTTTGTGCCATTGATTCCTATTTTCCGCTGGCCCCGCAAATCCGGTGCTAAAGTAACTCTTTCACTGCGATTGCCGAATGGAACCCAAGAGGGTAAACCCCAGCAAATCTAAACCAATTCTACCTATAGAAGGCATCTAATGACCAAACATCTTCCTTTGCTATTCGCGTTGCTTGGCGGCATCCTATTGGGCGCGGCTGGTACATATCTTTTCAAAGGACAGATCGTCCGTTCTGCCATTCTTGCAAACCCGGAAATGATTCCTGAAGCAATTGAATTGCTAAACAAAAAAGAGTCGCAAAAACGGCTCGCAACGGTCGATGACAAATTAAGCCAGCCATATTCCGGCGCGGTCGCGGGCAATCCCAACGGTGATGTCACCGTCGTCAAATTCACGGATTATAATTGCGGATATTGCCGCGCCAGCCTTGCGCATGTGGACCAGCTTATCGGCAGCGACAAAGGCGTGAAGATTGTCTACCGCGAGATGCCGATATTGGCAGAATCCAGCAAGACAGCCGCTTTGTGGGCGCTTGCAGCGGCCAAACAGAATAAATACAGCGCCTTTCACAAAGCCATGTTCGATGGCGGCCGTGTGAGCGATGCAAGTATCCAATCCGCCGCCCAGAGCGTCGGGCTGGACATGGCCGCGGCACAAGCGGTTGTTGCTTCACAGGAAGCCGTGAGCGAACTTCAAAGCAATGTGGGTATGATGCAACAGCTTGGCTTTAACGGCACGCCGACTTTCATTATCGGCGACCAGATTATGGAAGGTTTGCAGGATTATGAAATATTGCAAGCAGCGGTAGACAAGGCACGCGAAGCCAAAGGCTAGGCAATCGGCGGGTCCTTGCTGAAACCGATGCTAGATGTCTATACTGACGTTGAATTCAATTATGCAGTCAAATATCTAAATTTTGGGATCTAGTTGTGTTCGATTTTTTGATGTCTTTGTTTGTCGATCAACCAGCAGCCAAGGCTACGGAAAATAGGTTGGGGACCAACTTTGCAGCTTTTCTGTCAATATGTGTGCTGGCTTTGCTGGTCTTTGGGCTTCTTTTTTACGAGGACTAGCTAGCTACAATCGCGCCAGTTTTCCGCTCTTCATGCTTGCTGCTCTGCACCGTCCAAATGCAACCAAGAGTTGGTGTCATTCCACCCTATTTCCGGTGCATCGCCACCAGATACCATTCGACCGAACCTTTGCGGCTGGACGGGGGTTTTGCATTCTTCACCGTTTTGAAATTATCGCGGAGCAGCTTTAGCAAATCGCCATCGGTACCGCCTGCAAAAGCCTTTGACACAAAATGGCCGCCCGGTTCCAATACATCCAGCGCGAAATCGGCAGCCGCCTCTACCAGTCCCATTGTTCGCAAATGATCGGTTTGTTTGTGGCCAACGGTATTCGCAGCCATATCGGATAGAACGAGATCGGGTGCCTGCCCCAATTCGGCGATCAAGCGGTCCGGTGCGGCATTATCCATGAAATCCATTTCCAGCAGCGTCACACCCTCAATCGCATCAACGGGCAGCAGGTCGATGCCCACAATGGGCGCCTTTTCCCGAACGCGCCGGACAACCTGTGCCCAGCCGCCCGGGGCCACGCCCAGATCAACGACGGCCTTGCGCCCCGCCATAAACCCGAATTTTTCATCAAGCTCGATCAGCTTATAAGCCGCGCGGCTGCGATAACCATCTTGCTGTGCGCGCTGCACATAGGGATCGTTCAAATGCCGTTCGAGCCAGCGCGCCGATTGCTCGCTGCGCCGCCGAGCGGTCTTTACGCGTTGCTTAACTTGCTGGGTCCGGCCGGAATTTTTGCCGCCAAAGATAGATTTAGCCACGGCGGCCTCCGTTCGTTTTATTGGCGGGCGAGCGTCGCCCTTTGGCGTTACTCGCGATCAACGCGCGCAATATGCCTTCACGGATACCGCGGTCGGCAACGCCAATACGTTCACCAGGCCAAATATCAAATATCGATTCCAATATTGCACAGCCTGACACCACAAGATCAGCGCGCTCCATGCCTATCGTCGGAAATTCTGCGCGGCCTTCTGCATCACGTGATGCTATCTCTCCGCTTATACGGCGCATATCGTCCACGGAAATATGCAAGCCATCGACGGCGCTGCGATCATAGCTTTGCAAGCCGAGATATACGCTTGCAAGCGTCGTCACTGTTCCCGATGTCCCGAGCAGCCTTTTATCGCCGCCATCGGGTAAACGCCCTGCAAATTCGGCAAAACTATCCATGACCTTTCCGCGCATCTCTGCATATGCGGCCAAGCGTGCTTCTTCGTCACCTTCTTCAAAGCCCGTACTTTCGGTGAGCGATACCACGCCCCACGGGACGCTGACCCAATCGAGTATTTCGGGAACAACGCCGTCCGTGCTCACGAGCGCAAGCTCCGTAGAGCCACCGCCAATATCAAAAATCAGGGCGGGGCCATCGCCTTCTTCCAACAGCACATGACAGCCCATCACGGCCAAGCGCGCTTCTTCCTTCGGGCTAATGATATCCAGCATGATTCCGGTCTCTTCGCGGACACGCTCAATAAATTGCGTGCCATTCATGGCCTGTCTGCACGCCTCGGTCGCCACCGAACGGGCCAATATGACATTACGTTTTTTAAGCTTCTCGGCGCAAATTCCCAGCGCTTCTACGGCGCGGTCCATGGCCTCTTCGCTCATTTTTCCTGTGCTGGCCAATCCCTCTCCCAATCGCACCACGCGTGAAAAGGCATCAACAACGGTGAAGCCGGTATGTCCCGGGCGCGCAATCAACAGCCGGCAGTTATTGGTTCCCAGGTCAAGCGCCGCAAAGGCGGTCTTGCCAAGCCAGCCGCTCTGTTTGCCACGCACAGACCTATTTTTGCCATGCCGACCACCCGAAGAACTCGCGAAAGACCGCTTACCACTATTCCGGCTGGATTGGCCGGCATTGCCGCTTTGCCCCGCCGCATCATTTCGATTTGATGATGATTTAGCAGCGGCCGGCGCTGTTTTAGCTGCCTTGCCCCGCTTCTTGCCCCTGTCTTTAGACGGGCGTTGTGCCGCATTTTTGCGCGGATTTGGGCTATGCCCTGCCCCGCTATTGCCTTCCTGCGGCGATGGTGCGACGAAATCGCCCATGACCGTAACTCACTTATATTTTATCCGGATTCGAAATAATTTCGCCGGTACCTGCCGACGTTAATAGGCCGAAGCGGTTAAAATTTCAACTTTTTCAGGTTTTCGGGCATTTTCACCGATTGACAGTCGCCCCCAGCCTGCCTATTTCGCGCCACTTCAAGTATTCCCCTGTCGTCTAATGGTAAGACTACGGACTCTGACTCCGTCAATTGAGGTTCGAATCCTCACGGGGGATCCATTTTCGCGCGGATAGGGCGCGCTACTCGACTTCCCCGTCATATTTCATTTCGAGGAAACGCTCGTTAATCGCCAGCTTGTCGAGTTCGCCGCGCGAGATTTGGCCAGTGACGCTTTCGATTTCGCGATCGATCAATTTTAAACTGCTGACCAGTTGTTCTTCGGGGGTTTTGCCCTTGTTATCCTGTTTTTTTAAGGAGTCGGGAATGCGTTTATAGCCGTTGATGACATCGGGCAGATGCTCGCCGACCAGCTTACGAACCTCGCGTGCGGCGGGTTCTTGTTCATCAAGGCGGGACAGTTGCGGTGCCAACTGATCGAGCCTTGTGCCGATACCATCGATCAGATTTACGGCGGGCGCTGGCAATGCAGGGCGCTGGCTTTCCAGCCATATTTCCGTCTTGCCCGCCAATGTGCCAAGATCGGTTGTCTTGAGCGTCTCCAGCGTGGGCATCGGCATATTGGGATAGCGCATCAACAAATAAGCCGCCGCTGCGCCAACCAAGCCGGTTGCCATGATGCCGGTAAAACCAAGGCCATCAATAATCAGCCCGACAACTGCGGCCCCCACAAGGACGGCGCCAACCGCGAGTGCGCTGTTACGAAATTTGCTCCAATAATGCGCGCGTTTTAACGCTGCGCTTTTTACACCAATCGAATTGCCAGCGCGCACGTTACGTAGGGCGCGGCGGGCATCGGTTAGGGTTTCGTCTGAACGTGCGGCCTGGTTCAATTCAGCCCTCCAGCGACTTCAGCAAAGTGGAATCGTCCAAACCTTTTTTGGCTTGCTCTTGCCCTTCGGCACGCGCGATATAGCCTTTGGATTTCTGGATTTCACCTTCCAGCGCCAGCGTGGTTTCTTTCATGCTGTCGAGCGCTTTCAGTTTGAATGTGTCAATATCATCCATCGTGTCATAGACATTCTGGAATGCGCGGCTGAGCGTTTCTAGCGGTATCGTTGAGCCCGCAGCCTGTTCATGGATACGCGCAGTATTTTCGCGCAGCATGTTGCCCGTACCGTCGATGATACTGGCGGTTGTTGTGTTTAGCGCCGTAATCTGATCGAGCACAAGCTTCTGATTGGTCATCGCCTGTGCCACCGTAACCGCCGTGCGCAGCGCGCCAACGGTGGTAGTGGATGCGCGGTCCACGCCCTTCACCAGCTCGACATTATTCTTTTTAACAAGGTCCAGCGCGAGATAGCCCTGCACCGTCACCGCCATCTGCGTCAGCAGATCCTGTGTCCGCTGGCGAACGTAAAATAGCGCGCTATCGCGAATGGCTTTGGCTTTTTCCGGGTCAGATGCGTCTAGGTCATTGGCTTTTTCTTCCAGCTTGTCATCAAGCTGTTTCGACATCACGATCATCTGTTCCAGCCGCCCCATCGCCTGCCACATATTCTGCCGCTCAACGTCAATCGCGGCATTATCCATCAGCAATTCGTCTTTGCCGTTGCCAAGGCGCGATAGGATAGAGCTGATATGACTTTGTGCGCCTTGATAGCTGTCAAAATAATTGCGCAATTTGTTGCCGAACGGAATGATGCCGAACAGCTTTTTCTTGGTCATGAGATTGCCGCGTTTTGACGGGTCGAGATCTTCCACCGTACGGCGAAGTTCAGCCAGATCTGCGCCAACGCCTTGCTCATCATCCATTTGCCGGATCGGGCGATCAAGGAAACGGTTGGACTGGCCAGCGGCCTCTACCATTTCCTTGCGGCCCATATTGGTTAGCTGATCAACGCGCTTGCCAAATTCGGGGCTGTTCACATCCTGCGCGATCAGCTCGGCAATGTAAGTTTCTACTCGCTCTTCCAGCTTGTCCTTCTGGTCATCTGTTACGGGAACGAGGCCAGCTGCTTTTTCTGGCGCGACCTTCACAACCGGCTCCGGCGGCGTCAGCTTGAGATCATTCTCTACGGCAGTTTTGGTTTCTGTGGACATGGCTGGGTATTCCCTCCTGAACTATTTTTACCAAAATGGCGGTTAATGCGTCATTTTTCAAGTCACTGTGTTATTTTTGTATAACACCTTCAATTTTGGCTACCGAGTGCCTTTTCGACCAAAGGCGACAAATTCCCGACCACTTTCGTCACGCCCTTCGCATTGGGATGGATATTGTCGGGCAGCATCAAGGACGCATCCGTCACCACGCCATCGAGGAAAAATGGAAAGAGCGGCACCCCATATTCCTTTGCCAGAGCCGGAAAAATTGCGTTAAACTCGCGGCCATAATCGGGGCCAAGATTGGGCGCGGCCAGCATTCCGGTCAGCATCACATCAATATCGCGCTTTTTTAGCTCATCCAGCATCGCCGTCAGGTTTGCGCGGGTTTCGGCCGGCTTTATACCGCGCAGCATATCATTGCCGCCAAGGCCGAGAAGGACGAGCTCAACATCGGCATCGATATTGTCGAGCACAAAAGGCAGGCGTTTTACCCCCGCCGCAGTCGTATCACCCGACACACCTGCATTGCGAACCGATACGGCATATCCCTTGGAGCGCAATTCTCTCTGCAATTGCGGGGCCAACCCTTCCTTCGGACCGAGCCGGTATCCTGCATATAGGCTGTCACCAAAGGCCACAATCTGACGCGTGGGTTCAGCAGTTTCATCTGACGGGGCGGTAGGCTCGCTTTGAGCGACCTCACCTTCGGTCCGCGCCGCATTGTTGTTTGTCGAATTTTCGGCACTGCACGAAAGGACAAGTTGGCAGAAGAGTATCAGCGCGCCATATAGCCATAAATTCTTTTTCATATTCGGGGCGTTTCCTTGACCGACAGTAATAATGCAAAAGCGGATATGGCAATCCGGGCCAAAAATGTCACGCTGACTTTGGGGAGCGATGCCGCACCCGTCGAAATTTTGCGCGGCGTTGACCTTGACGTTCCGCATGGCAGCAGCGTTGCGCTGCTTGGACCATCCGGTTCCGGCAAGAGTTCTTTGATGGCTGTGCTTGCAGGACTTGAGCGCGCCAGCGGCGGCAGCGTTGAGGTTGACGGGCTGGAGCTGACCAATCTGGACGAGGATGCACTGGCGCGCGCGCGGCGCGGGCGCATTGGCATAGTATTACAGGCGTTTCATTTGCTCCCCACCATGACAGCGCGGGAAAATGTGGCGGTGCCAATGGAATTGGCAGGCGTGGATAATCCGTTTGAAAAGGCTAGCGCGGAACTGGAAGCCGTCGGCCTTGGCCTCCGTATCACCCATTATCCCGGGCAGCTTTCGGGCGGAGAGCAGCAGCGCGTCGCAATAGCGCGCGCGATGGCGGCCGAGCCCAAGATCATCTTCGCCGATGAACCGACCGGCAATCTGGACGGCGCGACGGGGTATGCCATTATCGAATTGCTGTTTGAGCGCCGCAAGGCGTTGGGCGCGACCTTGTTGATCATCACGCATGATCCTGAACTTGCCCAAAGATGCGACCGCGTGATTGCCATGCAGGATGGACAGGTGGTCCCCGCGTGAATCTATCGCTGCCCGCAATCTGGCGCATAGCGCGCCGTGATCTGTCTGCGCGCATTCGCGGGCTGCGCTTGCTCGCGATTTGCCTGTTTCTGGGCGTTGCGACCTTGGCCGCGATTGGCAGCCTGACCGCTGGCATTGCCGATGAGTTATCACAGCGCGGCCAGAGCATATTGGGCGGCGATGTGGAGGTTGAAATCGCACAGCGCGAAGCGACGCAGGCAGAGCTTTCCGCATTTCGCGGCGTAGGCGCGTTATCCGAAACCGTTCGCCTACGCGCAATGGCGATTGGCGGCGATGATAATGTGCTGGCGGAATTGAAAGCGGTCGATGCCGCCTATCCCTTTTACGGCAAATTCATCCTTGCAGACGGCAGTGAAGCGTCAACACCGGCGCAAGGCGACATCTATATCGCGCCAGCAATGGTCGACCGCCTATCGGTCAAAATCGGTGACAACCTGCGCTTTGGTGACAAGAGCTTCACCATCAAATCCATCATCAAACAGGAACCCGACCGGTTGAGCGAGGGTTTCACCGCCGGTCCGGTTGCGATCATCAATTTGAAAGACCTGCCCGCGACGGACCTGATTCAGCCGGGCAGCATGTTTAATGCAAAATACCGGATCAAACTGCCCACCGCCGATGATCCGAAAGCGGTCAGCGAGACATTGAAGGAAAGCTTCCCAAATGCCGGGTGGGAAGTCACCGACCGAACCAATGGCGCACCGAGCACGCGGCGCTTTGTCGAGCGGATGGGACAGTTTCTGACGCTGGTCGGACTTGCGGCTTTGGTGATTGCGGGCATCGGCGTCGGCAATGGCGTATCCAGCTATCTGGAAAGCAAACGCGCCAGCATCGCGACGCTGAAAGTAACGGGCGCGGATAGCGCGACCATCTTCAAAATTTATCTGATGCAGATTTTCGCGGTCGCCGCCATCGCGATTTCACTGGGGCTAGTGGTTGGCGGATTTGCGCCGAGTTTCATATCGACTTTCATCGGCGATTTGCTGCCTGTTCCGGATGGTATCAATTTCTATCCCGCGCCTTTATTTGCCAGCGCAGCTTATGGCTTCCTCATCGCCTTCGCATTTGCCCTGCCCCCGCTGGCAAGAGCGCGCACAGTGCCCGCCGCAGGCCTGTTCCGTGCCGTTGTCGACAAACAAGCGCGTATGGATTTACGCACCGCGATACCGGTCGGCTTGGCCATTGCCGCTATCGTAGCGCTGGCGGTTATCGGCGCGCGTGAACCGCTCTTCTCGCTTGGCTTCATTGGCGCGGCATTTGTCTTGCTGTTGATCCTGACGGGCATCGCATGGGCGGTGCGCAAAATCGCCACCCGCGTCCCGCGCCCGACCAAACCGTTGCCGCGTATTGCGCTCGCCAATCTTCACCGTCCCGGCGCGCAGACCGGCGCGCTCGTGGTGGCGCTCGGATTGGGACTTACACTTTTCGTTACGCTCGCGGCGATCCAGACCAGCATAAATAACGAGATCACGCGCACGGTGCCGGAGAAAGCTCCCAGCTTCTTCGTGCTCGATATCCCCAAGGACCGCAGCACGGAATTTTCATCGCTGGTCACGAAGAACGCGCCGGACGCCAATATCAATATGATCCCTGCCCTGCGCGGCAGCATTACCGAATTTGCCGGACAGCGCGTTGATGAACTTGACCAGCTTCCCGAGGGTGCATGGGTATTGCGCGGTGATCGCGGCCTTACTTACAGCCCGGCGCTTCCTGCAGGGAGCGAGCTGACCGAAGGCGAATGGTGGCCGGAAGATTATAGCGGACCGCCCTTGGTCAGCATGGAGGCCGATCAAGGTGCGGCATTGGGCCTAAAACTCGGCGACACCCTGACCATCAGTGTGCTTGGCGTTGAGGTGCAGGGCAAAGTTGCATCCTTTCGCACTGTCGATTGGGATAATTTCGGGCTGAACTATATATTGGTTTTCTCGCCCGGTTCGCTCGACAATGCGCCGCATAATATGGTGGCGACATTGACCATGCCAAAGCCGCAAGAAGGCGCGGTGGCAAAAGCAATTCCCCCGGTTTTCCCCTCTACATCCTTGCTGCAAGTCGGTGAACTTGTGAGTCAGATTACCGATATTTTGGTGCAGATGGCGCGCGCGATTGCCGCCGCCGCATCGATCGCCATCCTTGCGGGTATCGCGGTGTTGGTGGGCGCAATCGCCGCCAGCCGCGCAAGCCGTATCTATGACAGCGTTATCCTGAAACTGCTCGGCGCAACGCGGCGGCAAATATTGGGCGCACAGGCGCTCGAATATGCATTGCTATCGGTTTTGCTTGGCCTCGTTGCCCTGGCACTTGGCATGGGTGCTGGCTGGTATGTGGTCACGCAGATTTTCGAATTTAAATTCGCGCCCGATCCGCTGACGCTCGCGATAACATTGGTTGGCGGCGCTGGC
>CAKZNA010000266.1:0-10000 GCA_937129355.1 uncultured Sphingomonadales bacterium
GAAGCAACTGGCCCTTACAAGGCAGCACGCTGGTGGACGTCTTTTCAGGACCCTGCGCTAAACACCATACTTGATGAGACCCTTTCCAAAAATCTTGATTTAGCGGAAGCCTCGGCGCGGCTGAAAGCAGCGGAAGCGCGGGCGCGCATTTCCAAAAGTGGCTTGTTTCCTCAGATCAATGCAAGCCTTGGCGGAAGCTATTCCGACTCGCCTACGGCGGGAACCAGTTTTAGTTCGATTGCTAGCGGGGGAATTTCACGGATCAAGAGCGAGACATATTCCTCCAACCTGGCGTTTTCCTATGAGGTCGACATTTGGGGCAAGCTGCGCAACGATGCGCGCGCCGGACGGGCAGATGCCATTGCATCGGCAGCGGATCTACAATCGGTGCGCCTTGCTGTGCTGGCTGAATCAATAACCAGCTATTTCGATATCGTCGATGCGCGTCACCAGATTACGCTCACAACCAAGATAATCGATGTGCTCGGTGACCGGCTGGAGCAAACCGAGGACCGCTACCGGCGAGGTTTGGCAACGTCGTTTGAGCTGTATCAGGTCCGTCAGGAATTTCGTAATATCCAGGCAGGCCTTCCGCAGAGAGAAAGCCAATTGGCGGCAACAGAAGGCCAGCTCGCTGTTCTTGTCGGACGGTATTCCGACAATATGAGCGATCTCTTGGGGGAAAAGCTGACACCCAAACTGGTATTTAAGCCCATTCCTTCGGGCTTGCCCATCGATCTGCTTTCGCAGCGACCGGATATTTATGCATCCTTACAGCGGTTGGAATCCGCACGCTTTAATGCCGGTGCCCGCAGAGCAGAGAGATTCCCTGCACTCGGCCTGTCTGCCGGAACCGGCACACAAGCCGGCAGCCCATCCGGCATATTCAAGATTTTTGACAATTGGGTTTTAAGCCTTGGCGCAAGTCTGACCGCTCCCCTGTTTCAAGGTGGGCGCATCAAAGCGAACATAAAGGTCGCAGAGGCCCAATATGCGGAGCAAACTGCTGCCTATGCGCGCACTGTGCTGACTGCCTATCAGGAGGTTGGCGCGGCAATCGAGCGCTATGAGGAAGAACGCCAGCGCTATCGTTTTCTATTCTCGCAGCTGGATGAGGCCGAGGCGGCAGCGGCATTGCAATCTCGCCGCTTTGCAACCGGTGTTGGCAGCTATGTCGATTATCTGGACGCCTTGCGCGCACAATATCAGGTTCAATCATCATTATCGTCTGCCGGACGAACCGTTGCTCTGGCGAGGCTCGGTGTTCACCGCGCTTTGGGAGGAAGTTGGGCCCAGCCAAGTCCAGTGACGTCCGATAGGACAGATTCCGGTAAAGACGCTGAAATGTCAGCCACCAAAGGAGACAAATAAGTGAAACGGCAACGCGTCATCGGCGGCCTGATTCTGCTTGCGGCGATTTTAATCGCGGCTCTTTTGATCCTTTCCCGATCACAGCCGGAAGAAAAACCCCCCGAAGAATTGATCCCGCTCGTACAGGCTGCTTCCTTGGAAATTCGTTCCGGCAATTTGATGGTGACTGGTTCTGGCACCGTCCGCGCGCGCGAAGAACTGACACTTGCAGCAGAAGTCGCAGGCAAGCTCGTCTATGTGAATCCGAACCTACGTGAAGGCCAGCGCATTGCGCGCGGCGCAACGCTTTTCCGGATTGATACATCCGATTACCGCAACGCCGTTCAAACTGCACAAGCAGATGTCGCATCCCAAGGCGTCGCCGTATTGCAAGCTCGTGAAGAAGTGGCTTTGGCCAAAGCCGAGCTTGAACGTTTCCGTGAGCGCGGCGCAAGCGGTAATGCCTACGCAAGTGTGGATGACAGCGACTATGCCGCCCAAATTCTACCGCCAGATACTCTGGCAAAGAATAAGGCAGCGACCCGGCAGCAACCGACCAAGAAATTGAGCGCGAATGGCCTTGCCACCCGGCAACCCCAACTGAATTCTGCTCGCGCTGGCCTCAAACGAGCGCAAGCCAATCTGGCAAATGCGCGAATTGCCCTCAATCGCACAGTCGTTCGGGCTCCATTTTCCGGCGTAGTCCGTACCGAACAAATTGCTGTGGGGAGCTTTGTCCAGCCAGGTCAATCTTTGGGTTCGCTGGTAGGAACGTCAGAATTCGAGGCTGTAATTCCTTTGTCCGAAAAAGAAGCTGTGCTCATCCCGCGGCTATTTGAAAAAAGCAAAGGTGGCCGAATCGACGCCGCAGTCTTTTCTAGCTATGGTGGCAAGCGGTATCGCTGGCAGGCTTATGTTGATCGGGTCAATAGCGTCCTCAACCCGAAAACGCGGACAATAGATGTATTTTTGCGCATTCCAAACCCGCTACGCGGCGGCGCGCCCGCGTTACTGCAAAAAGACGAAGAAGGCTCGGCGCGTGCGCCCGCCGCACCGCCATTATTTGTGGGTAAGTTTGTCGGCGCTGAAATTACTGGAATTGCGCTGGAGAATTACGCCATTCTCCCGCTAGCTGCGCTTCGGGCCGGGAACAAGATTTGGCTGGTACGTGATGGCCGCCTGAATATTGTCGAAGTAGACATCTTTCAGCGAACCGACAAATCAGCGTTTATCAGCACCGAAGGTCTGGGTGACAAACCGGCGGTTATTACAGGTAATCTGAAAATCGCCACCGAAGGGCTGCGCGTCAGGATAGCAAAGCCGCGCGCCGCTGCTAAGGTATCGGGCAGCACGAAAGCTGCTCCGGCAAAATGACGCCGCCGTCTAACCCCGACCAACCCCCACCGGAGCGATCCGCACCAGAACAGCCTAGCAAGGCGGTAATGGAACAGAGCGGGATAGTTGCGTTTATGGCGCGCAACGGCGTCGCTGCCAATCTCTTGATGGCTTTTTTGCTGATCGCCGGAATAGTTTCCTTCGGTACGATTGTTCAGGAAGTTTTCGCGGAAAATAGTCTTGATACGGTTCAGGTTAGCGTGGCTTATCCCGGCGCTACACCCGACGAGATTGAAGAATCGATCGTTCAGAAGATCGAAGAAGCGGTCGAGGCGGTTGAAAATATCAAGGAGATCAAATCAACCGCAGCCGAAAATACCGGCGCCGTGTTGGTGGAACTGGAACTGGGAACTGACATCGACCGGGCATTGGATGATATCAAAGCCGAAATAGATCAAATCCAGTCTTTCCCCAATGAGGCCGAGGAACCCGATATCCGCGAATTGACAACGCGGCAAAGCGTGGTCCGTATCGCCATTTTCGGGGACGTATCCGAAAATGCGTTAAAAGAAACGGCTTACCGGCTGGAAGAGGCTTTGGCGGCGCTGCCCGAAATATCTTTTGTCGATACCAGTTCGATCCGTGATTATGAGGTGTCGATCGAGGTCCCGCAAACCACTTTGCAGGCATTGGGGCTATCGTTAAACGATATTTCGCGCACCATCGCCGCCAGCAGTCTGGATAGTCCGGCAGGTTCTATAGATACCGACAGCGAAGAGGTTCGCGTCCGAACCATCGGGCAAAATTATAACCAGCAGAATTTTGAAGATATTGTGTTGGTGAGCGATGAAGACGGCGCGCTGATCCGGCTTGGCCAGGTTGCCAATATTCGCGACGGATTTCAGGATTCAGATTTAGTGTCACTTTACAATGGCAAGCCCGTCGCCTTTGTTGAGGTTTTCCGGACCAGCGACGAGCGAGTGCTCGATGTTTCCAGTGCGGCCAAGGAATATCTGGAAAGCAAATTCGCGCCGACGCTTCCGCAAGGCATATCCTATGCGATTTGGAGCGATGATAGTGAAATGCTCGATGACCGGATGAGCTTGCTGTTGAAGAATGCAGCCATCGGTCTTTTCCTTGTGCTACTCGCGCTCACGCTATTTCTGGACATCCGCCTCGCGGCATGGACGGCGCTAGGCATTGGCGTGACTTTTATCGGCGCGATTTTCCTGCTCGATCTCGTCGGTTCGAGCATCAACATGTTCTCTCTCTTCGGCTTCATTCTGGCATTGGGGCTGGTGGTTGATGATGCCATCGTGGTCGGCGAAAATGTCTATGCCCAGCGCGAAAGCGGCAGAACAGGGCTCGGCGCAGCGGTAACAGGCGCGCGCCGCGTCACTGTTCCGGTGGTTTTTGCTGTGTTGACAACAATCGCTGCATTTTCTCCGCTTTTGATGATCGGTGGCGTGATGGGCAAGATATTGTTCGACCTGCCGCTGGTGGTGGTTGCTGTTTTAATATTATCGCTCGTTGAAAGCCTGCTGATCTTGCCGAACCATCTCAGCCATTTGCCCGCGCCTGACACGCCGACACGTAGCCCTGTCACACGCTTTTTTGAACGCGTTCAGGCCAAGGTGGATTTTTACTATCAGGCATTCGTCAACGGCCCTCTTGATCGCGCGCTGAGATTTTCGGTACGTATGCCCTTTGTGATAATATCCGGCAGTATCGCCTTGCTCATCGTGATTGGATCATTGGTGCCCGCCGGAATTATCAAGAGCTCTTTTTTCCCGGCGATTGAAGCGGATATCGTCACTGCCAGACTGGAAATGCCCGCGGGCACGAAGATCGCAGACACCGAAAAAATCGCTCGCCTGATCGAACAAAAAGGACGAGAAACGTTCGCTAAATTTGAAGCAGAACAGAAGGATGGGGAGCCATCACCGTTGCGCGGTATATTCACGCTCATCGGCCAACCGCCGCGCACCAATGGACCGGACTCCTTCGGCCCCAGCGGGTTTTCTTCCAATATAGCCAGCGTTGAATTCAGTTTCATTCCCGGCGATCAACGCGAACTGGCATCGCGGGATTTTGAAATTGCATGGCGAGAAGCCGTTGGCCCGATTGTCGAAGCGCGCTCGCTGGTGTTCGCGTCCGATTTGCTTTCGGTTGGCGCGCCGATTGATGTGCAGCTCTCGGATCCGGACCCGGAAGTGGTGGAAGCGGCTTCTGCCAAATTGATGGAAAAGCTTGGGCGCTTTGCCGGCGTGTTCGACATAGAAACGGATCAGGATGAAGGCCTGAAAGAAATCCAGCTTCGCTTGAAGCCGGAAGCACGTTCGCTCGGAGTGACATTGCAAGACGTCGCCCTACAGGTACGCGCAGCATTTTTTGGTAGTGAGGCGCTGAGGGTGCAGCGTGGGCGGGAAGATATGCGTGTATATATCCGCCTACCCGAAGAAGAACGTAATTCGATCGTCGATGTTGAGCGGTTTCGTGTCCGTGTGCCAGGAGGAGAAGTCCCGCTTTCATCCCTGGCCGATGTCTCTTTTGGTCAAGCACCGTCAGTAATCCGCCGCACCGATGGCCGCCGCGTGACCGCGATTACCGCCGATCTGGATGACAATGTCGTGACAAGTCAGGAAATTGCCGACGCGTTGGAAAATGAAATTATGCCCGAACTGCAAGCGGATTATCCCCAGCTGCTTTATACTTTTGGCGGCGAACAGCAGCAACAGCAGGAATCATTTGGTGATCTGGGGGTGGCGTTTCTTGCCGCGCTACTTATGATCTATGCCTTGCTTGCAATTCCATTCCGTTCCTATGTGCAGCCGCTGGTGATCATGGCCGTCATCCCGTTCGGCGTTATCGGCGCACTTATCGGCCATTTGGTGTTGGGCTTGCCGCTTGGTGTGCTCAGCATGTTTGGGATTATTGCGCTTTCAGGCGTGATCGTGAACGGCTCGCTGGTGATGATCGACTTCATCAACGAAAATTTGCGCGAAGGCATGGAGATCAAAGAGGCAATTATCGATGGCGCGAAATCGCGTTTCAGACCCATCATGCTCACGTCGCTGACGACGTTTTTGGGCGTCGCGCCGATCACGTTTGAAACCAGCCTGCAAGCGCAATTCTTAATCCCCATGTCCGCAAGCCTCGGTTTTGGCGTCCTGTTTGGCGCGTTTATTCTGCAACTGCTCATTCCTGCACTGGTTGTACTGGAATATCGCGGGAAGAGGCGCGTGCAGGACATTTGGAACAATAGATATTCGCAACCTGCGATCGGGTAACGTCCACTACCGGGATATAGCGGTCGTTGAGCTAACATCCGCTTTGGGAGCAAAAGCGGACATAACTAAACCGCCCTCTTGTGTGCCGTCGGTTAATTGGTAAGCTCTCCATCGAAGAGGGCAATTTATGATGGACCAAGCGACAAAAGCGTCGAGAATTAATACGCAGTATGACGTAAGCGATGCATCATTTTATGTTGAGGATCGTTGGCAAGCACCTTTTGCAGAGATGCGCCGCGATATGCCTGTTAGCTACTGCTCTGATAGCCCTTACGGGCCCTATTGGTCAGTTTCTACACTCGACCTCATACAGCAGGTGGAATTGAAACCAGAAATTTTCGCCTCGTCAATCGCGGTTGGTGGCATCACAATTATTGATCCTCCTGAAGACATGAAATTACCGAACTTTATTGCTGCCGATGCGCCCACGCATACCGCTCAACGCAAGGTCGTGCAGCCTGCATTTAACCCGAGCGAAATGATCCGCCGCGAAGAAGAAATCCGTCAGCGGACCAAGGCGTTGTTTGATAACCTACCGATAGGTGAAACTTTTGATTGGGTCGAAAAAGTTTCGGTAGAGTTGACCATCGGCATGCTGTGCATATTGTTCGATTTTCCATGGGAAGAGCGGCTAGATATGAAACGCTGGTCTGATTGGGCCAGTGAGGTATCTCCGGACCAGAGCGAGGAAAGAACTGCGGCATTCATGGAACAGATGACGCAGATGCTGACCAAATTTGATGAGCTATTTGCAGCCCGCCGCGCTGCACCGCCTGCCGACGATCTGTTTTCGCGCATAGTGCATAGCGACGCCATGGGCGATATGGAGCCAATGGAACGGATCGCCAATATCGCACTGCTCATTGTGGGTGGCAATGACACTACTCGCAACTCAATGAGCGGTTTTGTTCACGCTTGCCACCTGTTTCCGGAGCAATTTGACAAGCTACGCGCCGATCCGTCTTTGGTTCCCAATGCGGCACAAGAGATTATTCGCTGGCAATCACCGGTCACCCATATGCGGCGCACCTGCACCCAGGACACAGAGTTGGGTGGGCAGCGACTTGCAAAGGGTGACAAAGTCATTCTCTGGTATATTTCAGCGAACCGCGACGAAAATGTTTTTGAAAACCCCGACCAATTTGATGTCGCAAGGGATAACGCCCGGCGTCATGTCGCCTTTGGTCATGGTGTCCACAGATGTGTCGGAGCGCGTCTCGCAGAGATTCAGCTGGCAGTATTATTTGAAGAAATTCTATCGCGCGGTGTTCGGATAGAGGAAGTAGCTGAACCTACTCGGCTTGCTAGCCCATTCTTGCATGGGTTTACCGAAATGCCAGTTAAGTTGGTTCCGATACAGTAGCTATCGCAGCGTCCGCTTTCGGGATGAAGCGGCAGTTAAACCTTTGGCTACCGTCTAACCTCGGTCAAAGTACCACTTTGACCGAAAAAACTTTCCTACATACCCCATAATATGCCTTATCCTGCCGGATGAAACAGGCAAAGAAACCGCATAACCCCGAAACAGAAACCCCCGCTGGCGAGTCAGGCGACGGCGATGACCTCACCGATTTCACGCCCGTGCCGACGCGCGCCCGGCATGATGGCTGGACGCCGGATAAGCAGGGTGCGTTTATCGATGCGCTGGCGGAAACCGGCTGCGTCGATCGCGCGGCCAAGGTCGCTGGCATGTCGGTGCAATCTGCTTACCGGTTGCGCCGCCGTGCGGATGCGCAGGCATTTCGTTTGGCTTGGGAGGCGGCGTTGGACATGGCCATTTCCCGGCTTTCGCATGCCGCCATTTCGCGCGCGATCCATGGCGTGCCCCGGCCGATATTTTATCAGGGCGAACAAGTGGGCGAATGGCGGCATTATGACGAACATATGGCCCGCTACCTGCTCAGTTACCGTGACCCGGTGCGCTATGGCCGCTGGCGCGACAGCCGCGAAGCCGAGCAGCATGAGGATGGGCCTGCGCTGATTTTGAACCGCTGGCAAAACCGCCTGAGCGACTGGGCGCATACTGGCGAATTTGAACGCGGTTCGCGCGACGAGACGATTGCGGGATTTGAAGGGGAAGCGGACGAAGGCGGCGAGAAGGATCCGGCATGAGGGCTTCAAAAACCAAATTTGCTCCGGGGGTACCCCACCCTAACCTTCCTAACCTTTGGAATACTATTTCCTACATGGCCAAAAACGTCATGCTGAATTTATTTCAGTATAACGCGCTGGATGCGCGGCTGCCTGTTATCCTGAAACGAGTTCAGGATGACGAAGGGAGCGATGCCATGCGCAATATCTCTGCCCATTCTTCCGGTGTGACGGCGGAAACAGAAAGCCGCCCTTGTCGCACCAGCTGCATATCCGAAAGCTTCGGGTTGGCTTTGATCGCTTGCAAGCTGACGGGATTATCCAGATTGCGTAGCGGCTTTATATCCACGCAGACAAATTTGGTTTTGCGTTCCTCTGCCTTGCTATCTGTGGGGTCGGTATAATGTTCGGTGGCGACCCCCGCGATGCCGACAATTTCCAGCCCCTTCTGGCTATGATAGAAAAATACCTCGTCGCCCGTTTTCATGGCGCGCATATGTTTGGCCGCGGCATAGTTGCGCACGCCGTCCCACATGCCGGGATTTTGTCCCGGATGATCGCGGTTATCGCCGGCCTGCCATTCCGCCGCCAGATCATCCCAGCTATAAGCGTCGGGTTCGGATTTCATCAGCCAATATTGCTTTTCCGTTTTCTGGGCCATTTTTCGCGCTCCTTGATTTGCATCAATTTATCTGGCGCGATGTTACGGCAAAGGGTAAAGCCATGTCCATGACACAGATGCCCGTTATTTCGCTTGGTCAAGATGATGCCGCCGCCATGGGGCAGGCACTTGGCGATAGTTTCAAGACTTATGGCTTTGCGGCCGTCACCGGTCACGGCCTTGATGAGGCACTGGTGAAGCGCGCGTGGGAATTGACGGCAGAGATGTTTGCGCGCGATGAGGAAGTGAAGCGGCGCGGGTTTAAGGACGGCATTGCGGGGGCACGTGGCTATACCCCTTTCAAGACCGAAATTGCGAAGGGCGCCGACCATCATGATTTGAAGGAATTTTGGCATGTCGGGCGGGAGCTGCCCGCCGGAAGCCCGCTGCGGTCATCGATGCCCGATAATATCTGGCCTGAAAATATGCCGGAATTTGAGGAAGTGTTTACGCGGCTTTATGCCGAGATGGACCGGGTGGGTTCTGGCATTCTCTCCTCGATTGCGCTCTATCTTGGGCTCGATGCCGATTGGTTTGATAAAGCCATTGAGGATGGCAATAGCGTGCTGCGGCTGCTGCATTATCCGCCGCTGCAGGGCGAAGATACTGGCGGCGCGATTCGTGCCGGGGCGCATGAGGATATCAATCTGATCACGCTTTTGCTGGGCGCGGAAGAAGCAGGCCTAGAGATTTTGCGCCCCGATGGTGAATGGATGAGCGTATCGCCGCCGCCCGGCGGGCTGGCCGTGAATGTCGGCGATATGCTGCAACGGCTGACCAATCATGTGCTGCCATCGACGACTCACCGCGTGGTCAATCCATCGGGCGAGCGGTCACGGCATTCGCGTTATTCGATGCCCTATTTCCTGCATCTGCGTTCCGACTTTCCGATAGCGACTTTGCCGGGATGTGTGAGCGAGGATAATCCGAACCGCTATCCGCAAGCCATACTCGCCGATGATTATTTGACCGAGCGGTTGATTGAGATCGGCTTGCTCAAGGCGTGAAAATTTATGCTTTCGCGGGAAGGTCGATATCCGGGGCCTTGCGCTTCACGACCAGATTGAAAGCTTCCAGAAATGCTTCGCGTGAACTATACCACAGCATTGCGAAATAGCTCGCACCACCAAGCGTTACTAGCGCAGCCAGCCGCACAGGTTGCGGCAGTCCGCCGCCCAGCGGGAGGAGCAGAAAATGATCGGTCAGAAAGACGATCGCTGCCATGACCAGGCCAGCAATCAATCCAGGCCGGATCGATGCGAGCAGGCCGGAC
>CAKZNA010000267.1 GCA_937129355.1 uncultured Sphingomonadales bacterium
CGAACCGCGCCGGATGCGCGCATCGAACAGGCGGCGGTGGAGGAGCAAGCTCGCTCCAAAAAATGCAGCCACGCCAGCTACGCCGCCAACGGCAATGGCCAATATCTGCTTTGCGCCATGGCTGATGCCAAGCGCATCGAACAACGCAATTGGAGTGAGCAATCCGCCCAAATGTCCGAAGAAAATCACCAATACGCCAAGGTGAAATGACAGCGACCCAATCCACAATTGCTTGCGCCGCAAAAGCTGGCTTGATCCTGCGCGCCAACTATATGGCTCGCGATCATAACGTATGATTGATCCTATCGCGAGAACGGCCAGCGCAATGTAGGGATAAATGCCGAATATAAGATGGTTCAGAAATTCAGCCATTATCCTTCCCTCCATTTTGAATGCCTTCGGGCGGCGTTTCTTCCAGAATTTTTCCGAGCATGTCGGACACTTTCGGGCAGCCGTCTTCTGGCGATCCGGGCCCGAATGTTACTTGCTCGGCCTCCCACGCTTCATCCAGCGCATCAAGGTCCTCCGGATCATCGTCGGGCTCTGCGCGAAGTGCTTCGATTACCTTTGGATCCACCGGACCAGACAGCTGTCCAAGAGCAGACAGAACGGCGGCGTAGCTGCTATCGCGCTTGACCAATCTTTCTCCAATAGCTGCAATCACATGGGCTGGTTCCTGAAGCAGTTCCAGCGCCTCCTCGCATGGCAATATCGATAGATATTCAAGGAATAGCGGGAGGAAGTCGGGCAATTCGGTTGAATCGATGATCAACCCCTTGGCCTCATACATCGCTTTAAGATCAACCATCGCCTGTCCGCGGTCCCGGCTTTCACCGTGAACATGTTCGAACAGATGCAGCGACAACGTGCGTGTGCGATCAAATAGCAGCACATAGCGTTCCTGCAGATCGAGCAAATCGCGTTCGCGATATTCCGCAATCAACGGCTTCAACCGTTTTACAAAGGCCGCCGGAAGCAGGGCTTCCTCCTTCAGCAGCGGCAGGAAATCTTCGGCTGCTTCCTGAATTTCGGCTGTCGGATAGGTAAGCAGAACCGCGAGTATTTTGAAAGTCCTAGTCATTTCACATTACCTCCAGCAAACACATCAGAGGGCGTCTGGATTTTCTTCTTTTTGGGCGTGCCGAACAAATTGGTTTCCGTCGAACCGCCCGAGCAGCCATTGCCAAACGAGAAACCGCAGGAGCCGCGCTCATCAAAGGCATCTTCAGCTTCTTCGCGGTGGCTGGTTGGGATAGCGAAGCGATTCTCGTAATTGGCAATCGCCATCACGTGATACATCTCGTCGATCTGTAGCGGCGTTAGTCCAACCCGTTCAGCCACATCGGTCGCAATCACACCATCAATCGTCTTGGCGCGCATATAGCTCCGCATTGCCAGCATCCGTTCGAGGCACAGTGCAACCGGTTCTTCTTCGCCCGCCGTCAGCAAGTTGGCGAGATAACGCAGCGGAATACGAAGGCTGCGGACGTCCGGCATATCATCCTTGAACGCCATCTTGCCTGCATTGGCTGCCGAATTAATCGGCGACAATGGCGGCACGTACCAGACCATCGGCAAAGTGCGATATTCCGGATGCAATGGGAATGCGACCTTCCATTCCATTGCCATTTTATAAACCGGCGATTTGCGTGCTGATTCAAGCCAAGCCTCTGGAATACCGTCCTTGCGTGCCTGTTCGATGACTTCGGGATCATTGGGATCGAGGAAGATATCGAGTTGCGCCTGATACAAATCCTGCTCATCCGCAGTCGATGCCGCTTCCTCAATCCGGTCTGCATCATAAAGCATCACACCCAGATAGCGGATACGGCCAACACAGGTTTCGGAGCAAACGGTCGGCTGGCCAACCTCAATGCGCGGGTAGCAGAAAGTACATTTTTCAGATTTTCCGCTGTCCCAATTAAAATAGATCTTCTTGTATGGGCAGCCCGACACACACATTCGCCAGCCTCGGCATTTTTCCTGATCGATCAGGACAATGCCGTCTTCCTCACGCTTGTAGATTGAGCCCGACGGACAAGCGGCAACGCAAGTCGGGTTCAGGCAATGTTCGCAAAGGCGCGGAAGATACATCATGAATGTATTTTCAAACTCGCCGTACATTTCCTTTTCGACGCCCTCAAAATTATAATCTTTCGAACGTTTCGAAAATTCACCGCCAAGGATTTCTTCCCAGTTCGGACCCCATTCGATTTTCTCCATCCGCTCGCCCGAAACCAGCGAACGCGGACGCGCTGTTGGCATCGCCTTCATCTCTGGGGCCTTTTGCAGATGCTCGTAATCGAAGGTGAAGGGCTCATAATAATCGTCAATTTCCGGCATATCCGGATTGGCGAATATCTTCGAAAGCAACCGCCATTTTCCGCCCATCTTCGGACGGATACGGCCATTGCGCTGTCGCTCCCAACCGCCATTCCACTGCTTCTGGTTTTCCCAGTCCTTGGGATAGCCAATGCCAGGCTTGGTTTCGACATTGTTGAACCAAGCATATTCCATGCCTTCGCGGCTGGTCCAAACATTCTTGCAGGTAACCGAGCAGGTGTGACAGCCGATACATTTATCAAGGTTCAGAACCTTGCCTATTTGCGCACGTACTTTCATTCCGCCGCCTCCATCTCTTCGCCGGGGATCGCGCCAGCCGGAAGCCGGTCTTTCTCGCCGTCCAGCCAATCGACTTCGAGCATCTTGCGGACAATCACGAATTCATCGCGATTGGATCCGACCGTACCATAATAGTTGAAACCATAGCTTTGTTGAGCATAACCACCGATCATATGGGTTGGTTTCAGGATTGCGCGAGTCACACTGTTATGGATGCCACCGCGCTGCCCGGTGATTTTGGATCCCGGCACGTTCACGATTTTCTCCTGTGCGTGGTACATGAAGAGGGTTCCCTCTTTCATCCGCTGCGAGACAACCACCCGGGCACAAAGCGCGCCGTTGGAATTGAAAGCCTCCACCCAGTCATTATCGACCAGTCCGGCTTTCTCCGCATCGACTTCCGACATCCACACGATAGGCCCACCGCGTGACAAGGTCAGCATCAACAGATTGTCAGTGTAGGTCGAGTGAATGCCCCATTTCTGGTGCGGTGTAATGAAATTGAGCGTAATTTCGGGGTTGCCGTTTGGTTTGGCTCCCTTGACATGCAATGTCTTCAGGTCAACCGGCGGTTTGTAGACGACCAATGACTCGCCGAACGCCC
>CAKZNA010000268.1 GCA_937129355.1 uncultured Sphingomonadales bacterium
GTTGCCGCCATTCGTGCAATGGGCCGCCGCGCCGAAGCCTATCAGGCCAGCGTCGATGATTATGACACCTGCGCCGCTATGGTGGATAAGGTGGCTACCGATTTTGGTGGGATATCCATCCTGATCAATAATGCTGGGATCGCTAGCCGCGGGCATAGCGTTGCCGATACCGACCCTGCCGAGCTGGAACGCGTGCTGCGCGTGCATGCGATGGGCCCGCATTATATGAGCAAGCTGTGCATCCCGCATCTGCGTGCAAATGATCGCGCCGACATTATCTTCATTTCCTCGGTCGCAACGCTGTTTCACGGCGCGAATGGCGCACCTTATTCAATGGGCAAGGCAGCGGCGGAATCGCTGGCGCTGGTGCTGGCCAAGGAAGAACAGCGCCACGGCATTCGCGTGAATATCGTCGCGCCGTCTTTAACTGTTAGCGATATGGGCGACCGGTTGGCAAAGGCAACAATGGGCGTGAAGGATATTCATGATCTTGACGCCAAGTTTCCCTTTGGCCGGGTATCGACGCCTGATGATGTGGCCAGTGCGGTTTTGTGGCTGGTATCGGATGCGAATTTCTACGCCTCGGGGCAGAAGATTAACATCGATGGCGGCGGTATGCCGGTGCGTTGATCCACAGAGCGGAAATCGAATTTGATATTCCGTCTTTTGCAATTCACTTATGCTTAACCTGTCCGCTATATTGCGCCGCAACATGGAACGCGCAGATTACAAATATATCACGCCATTTCTGCTGCTTGCGGTATTTTTCCTTATGGAGGCGCAGGCGGCAAGCTCTGCCTTGCTCATGCAATCGATGTGAATCGCTGCGCTTAACGCGCATTTAAGCCTTCATCGTTATATCCCCATCCATGCAAATGCGCCTTGTTGCCATATTTTTTGTGATCGCGGTCTCCATCGGCTGGCTGATGCCGGGCTTTACGCCTGAAGTGTCTGAAGCCGCAAAGCCAGGCGCCGAAGAGCGTGCGGGCCTCGATATACAGGATGATTGGGGCGAAGAGGATGAAGAAGGCGAGGATGACGATGACGGCTGGCTTTCCAGTGAAGTCACGCTTGACCGTGAACCCGATGGGCATTTTTATGCCGAAGTGGAAGTGAATGGTCAGACGGTGAATTTCCTCGTCGACACGGGCGCAACCGCCGTTGCACTTACAGCAGAGGATGCCGAAGCGCTCGGGCTTTATTGGGATGAGGATAACCTTCAAAAGGTTGGGCGCGGCGTAAGCGGCGATGTCTATGGCAAGCTGGTCACGATTGACAATATGCAGCTAGGCAGCCTGTCCGCGAGCAACATTCCGGCGGCTATTATTCCGCATGGACTGGATCGGTCGCTATTGGGCCAGGCATTCCTGAAAAAGGTCGATAATGTGAATATCTCCGGCGACCAGATGGT
>CAKZNA010000269.1 GCA_937129355.1 uncultured Sphingomonadales bacterium
GAGCCCGAACACGTCGAACACGGTGTCCAGGCGCACGGTCGGCTCGTCGAGGGTCACCTCCGCATCCGGGAAGCCTTCGAGACCGCTCAGCAGACCGGCGACCTGCGCCCCGTCGAGCACCAGCTCCGCGTCGATCGCTCCGGCCGGATCGTCGCCGCGCAAGGCGTGGCCGGTCTTGCCCCGCTGGCGCCGCCCGATCCACGCGATTTGCCCAACAACCACCTTGCCTATGCGGGCCAGTGGTTCTTTTTCGCGCTCACTGCGCTGATCATCTACATCCTCGCGCTGCGGCGCCGTGCCACGCGTGCTAGGGACGTTTAAAGAGCCGCTTGCTTGCCCGCCCCGGCATGCCCCGCTAACCGCCTATCCCGATGAAATATGTCTCCACCCGCGGCAGCGCTCCGTCGCTCGATTTCGCCGGCGTCACGCTCGCCGGTCTGGCCAGCGATGGCGGGCTCTATGTCCCGGCACAGTGGCCGCGCTTCACGCATGACGAAATCGCCGCGATGCGCGGTCTGCCCTACAGCGAACTGGCCGCGCGGGTGATGCAGCCCTTCGTCGGCGATTGCCTGACGCCCGAGCGGCTGCGCGAACTGACCGCCAAGGCTTATGGCCGCTTCGCCCATGCGGCCGTGACCCCGCTGACCCAGCTCGACGAGAGGCAATGGCTGCTCGAACTGTTCCATGGCCCTACGCTCGCCTTCAAGGACGTAGCGCTGCAATTGCTCGGCCTGTTGTTCGAGGAGTTCCTCGCGCGCGAAGATGGCAGCCTGACCATCGTCGGGGCAACCAGCGGCGATACGGGAAGCGCCGCGATCGATGCGGTGGCGGGGCTCGACCGGGTCGAGATATTCATGCTGCATCCCAAGGGCCGCGTCAGCGATGTCCAGCGCCGCCAGATGACCACCGTGCGCGCGCCCAATGTCCACAACATCGCGATCGATGGCAGCTTCGACGACGCGCAGGCGATGGTGAAGCGCATCTTCGCCGATCGCGACGTGACCGACACCCACCGGATCGGCGCGGTCAATTCGATCAACTGGGCGCGGTTGATGGCGCAGGTGGTCTATTATTTCTGGTCCGCGCTACGTTTGGGCGCGCCCGCACGGCAGGTTGCGTTCTCGGTTCCAACCGGAAATTTTGGCGATGTTTTCGCTGGCTATGTCGCGGCGCGGGTGGGTTTGCCTGTCGAGCGTCTTATCGTGGCGACCAATGTGAATGACATTCTGCACCGCGCTTTGTCTCGCGGAGATTATTCTGTCGGCAATGTCACCCCGACCGCGGCGCCCTCGATGGATATTCAGGTGTCGAGCAATTTCGAGAGGCTACTATTCGACCTGGAAGGCCGCGATGGTTCCGTCACGGGCGCGCGGATGAAATGGTTTGAGCAGATGGGTAAGATGGTGCTGTCATCCGACCTGCGCAAAAAGGCCGCTTTCTTCGCCAGCGTGCGGGCAGATGCAGACGAAATGGCAGGCGCGATGCGCTGGGCCAATGAAAATTGCGGTCAGATCATCGATCCGCATACTGCCATCGGCTTGCATGGCGCTTTGCATTCCGAAATTCCGGCGGATGTTCCGGTGGTCACTTTGGCGACTGCACATCCGGCAAAGTTTCGTGATGCCGTCGAACAGGCGACGGGCGTGCGGCCCTCATTGCCAGCGCGGGTTGGCAGCCTTTTCGACCGTGAAGAACGGCTTGAAACGCTGCCTGGAACCTATGATGCCATTCGCGATCATGTGCTGGCGACCGCCGCGCGCTGATGGGCAGCGACCCGAAATTCGTCACGCTGATTAGCGAACCGCGTAGCGATTATACTTTGCTCGATAGCGGCGACGGGCGCAAATTTGAGCGCTATGGCGACAAGACTTTCATCCGCCCCGAACCGCAAGCCATGTGGGAGCCAGCGGGCACAGATTGGGATGCTGACGCAGAATTCGTGCCGGCATCCGATGCCGATGGCGGTGGCCGCTGGTATCAAAACCGGCCTGTGCCTTCCGAAGGCTGGCCGCTATCCTGGAATGATGAAGTAAGCTTTACCGCCAGCTGCACGCCGTTTCGCCATCTGGGTTTCTTTCCCGACATGGACCCCGTTTGGCGCTGGATGCGCGGAAAGCTGGAGGGTGTGGAAGACCCGCAAGCGATGAATCTGTTCGGCTATACTGGAGTCGGCACGCTCGCGCTTTCTTCGGCTGGCGCGTCTATGGTGCATGTCGATGCGTCGAAAAAATCGGTTACGCAGGCGCGTGAAAATGCGAAGCTTTCTGGCATGGAAGACCGTCCGATCCGCTGGATTGTTGAAGATGCAGCGAAATTCACAGCCCGCGAGGTGCGCCGCGAGCGCCGCTATGATGGCATCCTTATGGACCCGCCAAAATACGGACGCGGCCCTGATGGAGAGCGCTGGCAGTTGGAAGATGATCTCGCACCGCTTATTGCTGACGCCTCCAAGCTATTGGATGACAAATCGCGCTTTCTATTCCTGACCGTATATGCCGTACGCATGTCTGCGCTTGCCTTGGGCGGCTTGCTGGAATCACATTTCGCGGGCAAAGGCGGGCAGATAGAAATCGGCGAACTCGCGGTTCGCGAAGAAGCGCGCGGCAAGTTGCTACCAACCGCGATTTTCGCGCGCTGGTCAAAGGATTAAAAGAAATTATGGCCGATAGCTTAACCCTCGAAATGCACGATCTGGAAGTAAATGTGCTAACCGGCATTTATAGCCAGGAAACGCATTTGCCGCAGCCGCTTCGTATTTCAATCGACGCGCGGCTTGAAATTGCGGATCACTATACGCCGGATACGCCGCTTTCGGCTTCCAAAAATTATATGGATTTGAAAGACGCGGCGACCGACCTGCCCGAAGGTGTGCATTTCACGTTGATAGAGGCGGTAGCGGATCATATTATGGACCGGCTATTTGCAGGCGATAAGCGCGTGCAGCATGTCCGCGTGAAGATCGTAAAGCTTGCCATAGCAGAGGCCGGTGAAGCCATTGGCATTACGATGGAACGCAGCCGCAAATGAGCGCGGCACCACCACTCGCACTCGTGACAGGCGGTATGCGGCGGCTTGGGTCGGTGATCGCCGGAAAACTAGCGGAGGCCGGATATGCGCTGGCGCTTAGCAGCCATCAGGATAGCGAGCCGGATGACGCTCTATCCGAAACACTATCTGCCAATGAAACCGACTGGCATGCCTTTATGGCCGATCTTTCGGATGCTGATGCAGCGGAAAAATTGGTAGATAATGTGACGCAGCATTTTGGACGAGCGCCGGATCTGCTGGTCAATAATGCGGCGATATTCGGTCAGGATGGCTGGACGGAAATGAGCGCGGAAACGCTCGATGCGCATTTCCGTGTAAATCTGTATTCGCCATTGCTGCTCGCCAAAAAACTGGTCGAGGCGGCAGGCGAAAATTCCGTGCCGTCGATTGTCCAGATTCTGGATCAGCGCATCGCCAATCCGCATGGTGATCAGCTCAGCTACACGCTTTCCAAGCAAGCTCTCGCAGCATCGGTGCGTTCGCTGGCGTCGGCGATGGCGGGCCGCGCGCGGGTAAATGGCGTGGCGCCGGGGTTGGTCATAAAAACTGACGAATATGATGAAGCGCAAATGTCGCGGCTTGGCGAGATGATGCCTCTGCATGCGCTACCAAAACCGGAAAGCGTCGCGGATGCCGTGGTTTATCTGGCGCGCGCAAATGATACAACGGGCCAGATTATTTTTGCCGATGGCGGCGCGCATTTGAGAAGTTTTGAACGCGACTTTATGCATCTGTGATTCCGACTAGCGGAGCACCTGCCACACCTTAATGCCCGCGCCCATATCAGGCAAAGGCTTCAGCCAGCCGGGCGTTTTTCCGTCCACCATCTGAGCCCATAAGCCTTCGGGATCGCGCAATAGATATTGCTGCATTTCGGCTTCATTCGGGCAGATGGCGAGATGGGTAATCTCGCGCTTGTCGAGCATTGTCTTTGCATCATCGGGAGAGGATCGGAACAGATTGATCTGGTCGCGCATGCCATCAACATTGCGGTGGTGGCTGCTGGCCAAAATGGCATGATCTGTGTTCAGCAAAATTGCTGGCCCCATATCGAGCGTGGCCACAATGCGCGCATTGGGCAGGGCGGCGAGGCTGGCAGCAGAGGCAGGCGATTGGCAGAGTTTATTCGCTACTTCATTGGTTGCGGTAGTTGCCGTGGATGTATCTGCAGTGACCCTAGAAAGAGCGCTCGCAATATTCGAAATAATCGGCCCGGCCATGGCAATCAGCAGCATCGATATTGCGAGTTTTGCCTTTGTGATCGGCGCGTTAGTCCCGCGATATTGGTCCAGCATCCCAGCCAGCCAATTGGCAAGTAACGGGATGGCAAAAGCACAAGCGACGGCTGATGCACGGAATACCAGCAGCGCGACGAGCAGTGCAAAAACCTGAAAGAAGGCGAGTATGTTTAATGGCTCGCATTGCCCGGACGAACGCCGCCGGCGCAGGACAAATAAGGCGGCTAAGCCCATGACCGCTGGCATCAACCAGCTTACCTTGGCCCAGCTGCCCTGACGCCAGATGGGCAGGCCCTCGGTCACATTCCCATACCAATAATCGCGCACAATCGGATCCATTTGGGCGAATGCTCCTCCGCCGCAGTTTGGTGCGAACCAGAAGAGGCAGCCGAATGCCGCTGCGCCCGCCGCAATGGCACCGGTCATACGAAGTGGGGCAAGCGGAGGCCGCGCGAGTATTGTCGGTATCATGATAACAGCAGCAGAAACCACCGCGAGCAAATGCGGCGCCGAAATACTGTCGCACCAGACAGGTGCTGAGAGGCCTTTTGCGGTCGTTGCGAAATAGAGAAATAGCGAACCACCCGCGAAGCTAATGATTGTCCAGAGCAGGCGTTCGCCATGCGCCTTGTGGAATATCCAGCGCCAGCCGAGATAGGCGAAGAATGCTGCCGCGAGCGGTGCGCCTTCGAGCGATATATGCAGCCATAGCGCCAGCGCCGCACCAAGCGCCAAGCCCGCTCGCCGTTTATGCACGCGAAATAATGTCCATAGCGAAAAGCTGGCCAGCGTGATTTGCCAGCCATGATGGTCGATCCGCATCGGCATCATTTGGGCAAGGACGGTAGCGGTTAACACGCACAGGATCATCGCGACCGGAGCAGCGGAAGGCGACCCTATTCGCTTGGCAATATCGGATAGCAGCCATCCAGTTGCGCCTAGCAGCAGAAGCGGCATCGCCGTTCCGGCAATCATTTCTGCGACGGCTGTTCCGAAGATTGGTGATAGGACCAAAACGATCAGCGCCAATGGCAATTCAGTCACCCGCGACCAATGCATGCTGCTGCCATCGGGTGCATTCAGGCGATACTGATTGGTATCAAACCATCCTTGTCCGCCCAGAAAGTCGCGCAGTTGCACCAGCCGTAGCTGATCATCCGGGTCCCAACCGGAAAGACCGGTAATCTGGTTCCATGATGCGGCGATCAGGATCACACAGCCCAAAAGCCAGATAGGAATTATCCGGCCAAAGGTTGATTTGCTGTCACCGATCATTTGGTATCTTTATGCTTTAGATATAGCCAGGGCACATTGCCGGGATCAAATTGCGAGCGGTGATGCCGGTCAAAGTAAGGCGGCATATGGTCGCCGACAATCAGGATGTCCGCCTCGGGAAAATCCTTGGCGGTAATCTCCTTGATCATCGCGACATCGACATCATGAAAGATGGCAAACTGACGGCAAATTTGCGGGAATTCCTTCGCGAGAATAGGTGAGATGCGCTCGCAATTTTCGACATTCAGATTCTGCCCGGGGGGAACCGGAAGATGCGAATTGAGCGTCAGCCAGTACATGAATGTCGGCTGCTTCGCGGCCTTCAAATGCGCGGCCATTTGTTTGGGCACATCGCGGTCGCAAGCACCGGCAAACACACCGCCGCATGGCAGCGCGCCCTTATTCACAATATCCTGCGCGAATTCTTGAGCTTCAAATCCGACATGTGGATACCAAGTTGAACGCTCGAAGAACTCCGCAGTAAAGCTATGCATCGCACGGGTGGCATATCCCTTTCTGGCAAGCTGTGCAGGCAGGCAGCTGTCATCCTTGCCATCCAGAAGCTCGTAATAATCACCCCAGCGCCCACATAGCTCGCGCACTTCGGCGGCGGTGGTGCTGACATAATAGGGGTTGGTGCCTTCGCTAATTTCATAACGCGCCTTGATGGCCTCGCTTTGCTTATAGTCGATGAAAAGTAGGCGACTCATTTCGGCATTGTCCATCGGCACGCCCAGCGATTCCACCATGACGAGCACGAGATGCCGTTTGCCATCTGCAACCGCCGCAAAGCCGCTATCCTTTTGCGCAGAGCCAAATATCGCACCGGCAGGCGCAGAGCGCTTATAATGCCCGCGCATGCCTTTGCCGATTTGATGATCGGTGGCGGCAAGGCCAGCGCACATGAGACCCGCAGCAATCATATGCGGCGTAGCGGAGAAATTCGTGTCGCGGCGCATCAGCCGGAAAGTGAAGCCCATCACGATCAAAATGCCGATAGCGACAAAGATATATTCAATCGAGTTGGAGGGCTTGATCTCGGCAAAAAATTTCAGTGAGTGGAGCAGCGATTGCATATTCAAATTGAACAGTGCGCCAACGAAGGAAAGCGCGGACCAGGCCATCGCGCCAACAAAGCTCAAATAACGCACCCAGAAACCGAAGCGTTTTACGATCAGGCCTACTGCGGCAAACGTAATGATTTCGGCATAGCGCGGTGGCGCGCCGACAAACCATAATGTCATAAATCCGATATTGGCGAGCAGCAACCAAATGAGCGCCCAGTTAAGCAAGCGCTTCGTTTCGTCGCTGAAATCTAAACTGAAAGGCAATTTGGCGGTGATGGCGTTCATTTGAACACTCCCCATTTGCGAACCGCGTAAACGGCGATGAAGCTGATAATGATGGCCACGAGTTTCGCGGTCGCCGGATCGCTTCCAAAATTGGAAAGGACGGCAACAACGCCAACGGTGATGCCGAGGCCGAGCAATGCACTTCCGGCAAATAGCGCGCGTTGCAAATGCTTGGCGATGCCTTCGCGGACTTTCCCGACAAAGACGATCTGACTGCTGATCAACCAATGCACCATGATGCCGGCGCTATAGCCAACGCCCGATGCAATTGCGGTGCTCAGGTTCAAACCTACCAGCGCAAAGTAAACCGCGACATCAACCGCAAGCGCCGCCACGCTGGCCACCAGATAGCGGCTCAATGTGAAGCGGTGCCAGATGTCGAGGGCAGAGTGAATTGCGCGTTCCACTTGGATCAGGCTGCTTTGCTAATCTTGGGCGCGTCTTCGTCTTCGCCCTTGGCAATGCGTTTCGGCACATCGCGTTCGGATTTCAATGCAGCGGCCTGACCACCGGTTAGCTCGGCACCAGTTGCAACTTTCGGATCGAAATCGGCACGTTCGCCTTCTTCGCCGCTTTCGTGATATTCGGCGTCTTCATTGACATTCCAGATATTGAATACGCGGCTTCCGGCTTCGATATTTTCAACCGTCAACATCGATGTCATCATCGCGTGATCCTGGTTATTATACCGATGCATCCCGTTGCGTCCGACCATATGAAGGTTCGGATAACGCTCTTCCAGTTCTGCACGCATCACTTCGACATTCGCGGCATATTCATCGTCATAAACGGGATATGCTTTTTCCTGACGAACAACGCTGCCGCCAACAACATCTTCGGCTTTACACAGGCCAAGGATAGCCATTTCTTTCTTGGCCAGCTCGACCAAATCCGCATCGCTTGATGACCACAGGCCATCATCTTCAAAGCAGAAATATTCTAATCCCACGCAGGCAATATCTTTATCCGGCACCATTTCGGGTGACCAGCTGCGGAAATTCTGTACGCGGCCAACCTGCACTTTATCGTCATGGATATAGATCCAGTTATCGGGGAACAGGTCGTCTGATTTAATCATCAAAGCCACGGTTAGGAAATCACGATATTTCAAATCGCTTGCCTGCGGGATAGAAGCGGGCAGCGGGTGAATACGCGCGGCCAGCTCGCGCATCGGGGCGCTGCTAATCACATGTTTGGCATTGATCACCACATCGCCGCCGCCGGCTTTCGTGGCTGTCATATTCCAATTGCCGTCAGTATCCTCGGCCAACTGCTTGAAACTATGTCCCATCAAAACCTGATTGCCCTTCGCAAGCACCGCATCGCGCGCGGCATCCCACATCATACCGGGGCCAAGGCGCGGGTAACGGAAAGTTTCCAGCAATGTCTTGGTTTCCATGCCGTCATTGGGTTTCTTGTTCAGACCCATCGATCGTTTCAAACCATCAACAACCGCGCTCCATAGCGACAGCCCCTTGATGCGCTGCGCCGCCCAATCGGCAGACATCTCATCGCACGGCATGCCCCATACTTTCTCGGTATAGGTTTTGAAAAAGATCGAATAAAGTTTGCGGCCAAACTGGTTGATCGTCCAATCTTCAAAGCTTTTGATATTTTTGGTCGGAAAAACCTTCGCCTTTGCATAGCTCAGCATGCACAGCGTAGAACGATAAATGCCGAGATTCCAAAGCGCTTCAAATGCGCGCAAAGGATAGCTGTAAAATTTGCCTTCATAGTAGATGCGGCTCATCCGCGGGCGTTGAATAAAGTCATCGGGCAGGATTTCATTCCATAGGTCAACGACCTCTTTGGATTTGGAGAAGAACCGGTGCCCGCCAATATCGAAACGATATCCGTCCACCTCTACGGTGCGGCTAATCCCGCCAACATAGCGTTCGTCTTTCTCGATAACCGTGACGCTATAGCCCTTTTTCGAAAGGAGATACGCCGCCGTAAGCCCCGCAGGCCCGGCTCCGATAATCGCTACATCGACTGTTTTTTGGCTCTGAACCATCGTTTTCTTCCCTGAAATCCTAGTGTCTGACAGGGTTCTGAACGAAATATTCTAACAGATGGTTAACGCGGCGTTAGGTATTTGTGCCGTTTTGGGATTTGGGGGCGGAGGGTGGCAAGGCGAAGCGTCACCCAGAACTTGTTTCACGACAGCACCGGAACAAAAAACGTCATCCTGAACTTGTTTCAGGATAACAAACTGATAACTTCACGCGATGCCAAAAGAACCTTGCGTCTACATTATCGCCAGTGGCCGCCGCGGATATGTATATATCGGGGTGACATCCAATCTGGCCCAACGCATCTACCAGCACAAGAATGGCATGATTGATGGGTATGCGAAGCGGCGGAATTGCAAGCTTTTGGTCCGCTATGAAATGTTTGGCGACATGGAACATGCCATAACCCGCGAAAAGCAGCTTAAAAACTGGCATCGGCAATGGAAATTCAATTTGGTTGAAAGCGAAAACCCGGACTGGCGCGACCTTGCGCCGGATATTGGCTTGAGCGAGTAGACGGTTATCCTGAAACAAGTTCAGGATGACGGTGGTTGGAGGTGTGCACAGTGCACCCCCATTACTCGTCATCTTGAGGTCATTTCAGAATGACGATGCTTGGAGGGGCGTATCCCCATTTCCCGTCATCCTGAATTCATTTCAGGATAACCTCATCGGTAGTGGCGGACACCATCGCCATTTCCGCTCCCGACCGGTCGCTGATCCGGAATATACATCAGCCAACGCTGCGCTAGGCCATTTCGCGGAAAGACGCGAAGAAGGGTTTTAGGGGAAGGGAAGTTATTGCCTGCCCTTTGCTAGATGTTACGAACGGCGCTTGCGTTAGGGCGCGGCCGAAAAATTGACGAACATGCATCGTTGCCATAACGATCATCATACAGATCAAGTAAAAACAAGGGAATAGCACATGAGATTTTCATTATTGGCCATAGTTGGTTTGATTGCACTGTCAGGATGCAAACAACCGTCGGAAACTGTCAGTAACATACCCGATGAGGGGGAAACTGCGGCTATTACAACTGGCACACGAACCGCGGATGATATCACCAACGCGCTTGTTTCAAAGGGCTTACCGATCGAGAATTTAAAAATCGTGACTGAAGAGAGTGACAGCAATAAATTGATGGGCAGACCAGGCCAGTACATCAGTAAGACCTATTTTGGAGACAGTCGCCGCAAAGGTGAAGGAATGTCTCCAGAAAAGCAGAATTCGATTGAAGTTTTTGCCAACGAGGATGATGCTACCAAGCGCCGAGAATATATTGAGGGCGTTACCAAAGGTGTCCCGATGCTTACGCAATATATGGTGCAAAAAAGGAATGTTCTGCTCCGTCTTGATAAAGCGCTTACACCCAAGGAAGCTAAAGAATATGAGAACGCTTTATCCGAGGTTACTGGTTAAAGTAAGCAACTTGATGCCATAGCTTCCGATGCTCTTTGTGCCTTTGCGCGAAACAAATCTGGCACAACTATGGCTGCGTGAGATTTTGGATCAAGTCCGGAATGACGATGGGATTTGAACTGGACCATCCAAATCCACAACGCCCCACTCCCGCACATCACATCCCAACGGAAACAACCATGACCAATACCGACCTAGCAAAACGCTTTTCCGCCTATTCGCAGGCGGGTGATGTTGCGGGTGCGCTATCCTGCCTGCATCCCGATGCGCAGATTTGGCAGAATTTTGATGGCAAGATCAAAACGCCCGCCGAATTGATGACGACGCTGGAATTGATGAAGGTGAAGTGTGAGAGCTTTCGTTATGAAATCCACCGTGTCGAAGAAATCAGCGACGGCTATATTCAGCGGCATACTCTGCATATGACCGGGAAAAATGGCGCGACGGGTAGCACAGAAGTTGTCGTGATTGCGCGGGTGGAAGATGGCAAGATCCGCTTTGCAGAGGAATTTCTTGATCCATCGCCCTTCCTGCCAGTCTTGTCGGGATAAAGCGGAACCGCTTTCCTACATGTGTTGTGATGGCGTATCGAAGGCACTGCTCTTTGACATTCGCTGCCGCACCATGTGGCGGCTTCATATTTTGGTCTGCAGGCAATTCTTTCTGTGATGTGTAACCCTGCCCCTGAAGGCCACCAATCCGCAGAATAGCTTGGTTACGGCTGTTCTAGGGCGAGTGACATAGTGTAAACATTGTAACCCTGTGCGGTGGATTCCGGTAGGCGGCTAGCTTTGCTTCAACGCCATATTGTTGCGCTGCAACACAATCTTCTTGCTTTCTTCATCTTTCATCGCCATATGGCCCTCAAGCGCAGCAGACAGGCGGAAATCGTTCGCCTATTTCATCGACAGCGTGAGTGCTTCAAAGAAAATAATTCGAAGCCGTCGATAGTCCGAAGCTGCCAACGCCCAAGAGGCTCCCCAAATCACGCGGGGCGGTTTCCAACGGATCGGTATTTTCCGCATCCGAAAACCGCCAGACGACATGCGCCTGCAATGATGCAGCTGCGCGGGGAATCGGGCATATTTTGAAAGTTTATACATGAGTTATTTTGAAGAGCTGGGTCTTGCCCAGCCAATATTAAAGGCGCTTGCCGCAAACGGCTATGATACGCCAACCCCCATTCAACAGCAGGCGATCCCGTCCCTGATGGAAGGCCGCGATTTATGCGGCGTTGCGCAGACGGGCACGGGTAAAACGGCGGCATTCTCGCTGCCATCGCTGCACCGTTTCGCAACCGATGTGAAACCGCGCAAGGACGGCAGCTGCCGTATGCTGGTTTTGTCACCCACCCGCGAACTCGCCGCACAGATTGCCGAAAGCATTCGCGGTTACGGCAAATTTCTGGGGCTCACGGTGCAATGCATTTTTGGCGGCGTTCCGGTTTTTACGCAGAAGAAGAAACTGCGCGGCGGGGTCGATATTTTGGTGGCAACACCGGGGCGGCTTCTTGATCTGATCGACCAACGCGCATTGAGCCTGGACGGCGTCGAGATTTTCGTTCTCGACGAAGCCGATCAGATGATGGACCTTGGGTTCATCCACGATTTGAAACGCGTCGATAAATTGCTGCCGACGAAACGCCAGACGCTTTTCTTCTCGGCCACCATGCCGCGGAAAATTGAAGAACTTGGCAAACGCTTTCTGACCAATCCGGTCCGTGTTTCAGTTGCGCCTCAGGCAACAACCGCCGAACGCGTCGAGCAATATATTACCTTTGTAAGCCAGCGTGAAAAGCAGGCGTTGCTGAACCATCACCTAAAAAGTGAAGATGTGGAACGCGCGCTAGTTTTCACGCGGACCAAACATGGCGCCGACCGTGTTGTTCGCCATCTGGCCGGCGCAGGTATCGAAGCCCGCGCCATTCACGGCAATAAATCACAAGGACAGCGTACCGCCGCGATGCAGGACTTCCGCGCTGGCAAAGTCCGCGTATTGGTCGCAACCGATATCGCCGCGCGCGGTATCGACGTACCGGGTGTCAGCCATGTGTTCAATTTCGAGCTGCCCAATGTACCCGAACAATATGTGCACCGCATTGGCCGGACGGCACGTGCGGGCGCAGAAGGACAGGCCTACAGCTTTGTCGCCGATGACGAGCGGGCATATTTGAAAGACATCGAACGCGTCACCAAAACCCGCGCGATGCCGATGGGATTGCCGGAAGGTTTCCGCGAAATGGTTGCGGCAATGCCCGCGCCTGTTCGCCCTCCCAAAAACGACCAGCAACAACGACGCGGCGGGGGGCCGCGTGGACGCTCAGGTGGCGGTCGCGGTAGAAACCAAGGCGGTGGACGCGGTGCGAGTGGTGGTCAAGGCAGAGGCCGCGACGGCGAGAAACGGTTCGAGAAGCGTAAAGAAAATGCAGGTGGTGGCCACGGCCAAGGCCAACGTGATAATCGCGGACCACGCGAAGACGGCGGAAACCGCAAACCACGCGAACGGATCGAATATCGCGAAGGGCGCGCGCAAGGCGACCGTGGCGGTAACCGCGGTAACGCCAATTCAGGCGCTCGCGGCGACAATCGCGGCGACGGCCAAAAGCCACGCAACTATGGCCCCAAAAAGGGCGGTCGAGGCGGACGGGGCGGCAATTTGGGTCGCGGTGCAAAACGCGCGAGTTAAGGCTTTCGCCTAATGCCGGAAATGCCGCATGCCGGTGAAGACCATCGCGAGCCCCGCATTGTCGGCGGCTTCAATGACTTCATCATCGCGCATCGACCCGCCGGGTTGAATAACGGCAGTTGCGCCCGCCTCAACGGCGGCTAGCAAGCCGTCGGCAAACGGGAAAAATGCATCGGAGGCGACAGCTGAACCAACGGTTTTGGCCTGATCCCAGCCATAGGTTTCCGCCGCTTCCTTGGCCTTGATCGCGGCAATACGCGCACTGTCGCGGCGGTTCATTTGCCCCGCGCCAACGCCCGCTGTCGTCCAATCTTTCGCATAAACAATCGCGTTGGATTTCACATGCTTCGCCACCGTCCACGCAAAGCGGCAATCGGCAAGTTCTTGCTGCGTTGGCTCGCGTTTGGTAACGACGCGTAAATCGCTATTGGCAACATACCCATTGTCGCGCGATTGCAGCAGGTAGCCGCCCGCGATATTCTTCATCATCAAACCGGGACGTTTTGAATCTGGTAAATCACCGGTGATGAGAAGCCGCAGATTCTTCTTTTTGGCGAATATCGCCTTGGCATCATCATCGGCGGCGGGCGCGGCAACAACCTCGGTGAATATCTCTGTTATTGCCTCGGCTGTAGCGCCATCCAATGGCCGGTTCACCGCAACAATCCCGCCAAATGCTGAAACGCTGTCGCATTCAAGTGCATTGCGATAGGCATCGATCAATGTCTCCCCGCTGGCCACACCGCAAGGGTTTGCATGTTTGACGATGACCACGGTTGGCGGGCCATTGGCAAATTCGCTGACCAGTTCCAACGCAGCATCGGCATCATTGTAATTGTTGTAACTCAGCTCTTTGCCTTGCACCTGTTCGGCTTGCCCGATACCCGACGCAACGGGACCATTGGGCACATAGAATGCCGCCATTTGATGCGGGTTTTCGCCATAGCGCAATGTGCCCGCCAGCTTGCCGCCAAAGGTTAGGCTGTCGGGAAACATTTCGCCTTGGTCGGCAAAGGCAAACCAGCTGGCAATCATGCTGTCATAGGCAGCGGTTGCGGCATAAGCCTTGGCAGCACATTTGCGGCGGAAATCCCGCGACGTGCCGCCACCTGATTCTTCCATCTCTGCGATCAAGCTATCATAGTCCGCGGGATCGGTAACAATCGTGACATAGTCGTGATTCTTGGCCGCGCTGCGCACCATGCTGGGCCCGCCAATATCGATATTCTCGATTATCTCGTCGCGGTCCGCGCCCTTTGCAACCGTTTGCGCAAAGGGATACAGATTGACCACCACCAGATCGATTGCGCCGATGTCGTGCATCTTCATGGCGGCGGCATGTTCGGGATTGTCACGTACTGATAGCAACCCGCCATGCACTTTTGGGTGCAACGTCTTAACGCGGCCATCCATCATTTCCGGAAAGCCGGTAACGTCGGAAATATCACGTACTTTCAACCCGGCTTCGCGCAATGCCTTTGCCGTGCCGCCTGTCGATACCAAATCCACATCTCGCGCCGCCAAGGCATGTCCGAGTTCTACAAGGCCGTCCTTATCGGAAACCGAGAGGAGCGCGCGTTTGATCTTTATTTCTGTCATATTTCTTATCCCAAAAACCTGAGTTGCCAGCCGACGGAAAGCCCGCCTTTGTCTGCCATTGCTTCAACTACGATCTGCTGCCCTGGATGGGGAAGGCCTTCATCATCTACCCACAGGCTATCATCAATTTGCGCTTTGCCCTTACCGGCCGCAAATAGCCACGCTGTTCCATCGGCCAGTCTTAACACAATCGCGCGGCCATCATCATTCGGTGCAAGTTCGATGTCGGGTCCGATATGGAAACGGATATGGCAAGGCAAACCATCGCGAGGCTTGGCTTTAGGTGCGGGTAGAAGGCTGTCTTCACCGCGTAGCTCAAGGCCATCAGAGCGTAGGATGAGTAAACGTGAATGAAGAAACCCAAAACTGCGCGCATAGCCATCATGGCTCGCCTCAATTCTGGTTGCCTTTTCAATATCACGCCGATCCAGCTCGACTTCTCCGACCCCTCGCCCTAGTTGCCCGCCGGGCAAAATCGCGGTGCTGTTAGTGTCATCAATACATAGCGTGCTATGCGCCGCCGTTGTGCGCAATCCGCGTGCTAGCGTTGCCGGAATGCTCGCTCCGACCAAGCCCGAACCGCCACAATTTATCATAAGCCGCTGGTCGCCATGCGATAGCTCAAAAGCCAAGGTTGATGCGCACCCGGCCGAAAACTGTTTGGCCAGCGGTGGCGGCCCGGCATCCAAAAGTAAAACTGAGTTGCCCGCTGTCACGCGCTGATATCCCCAATCAAGCGCTTGCCGGTGTGGGCGGGCGCGGACGCCGCTCGCTTCAACGATTGCGGTAATTGTTTCAGGCCCGATATGTCCCGACCCCTGCCAAGCGCCAAGGCCGCCATCGGCATGTGTGAGTCCTAGTAAAGCCGGAACGGCTCTGTTGAGCGCATCGGTCACCACTTCCAACATGGGTTCGCCGGTTGCAGCATAGCATTGCCGTAGCAGGCTGAGCAGGCCGATGATTTCAATCAGCTGCATCGGTGAACGCGATATAACGCCGCCATCTTCAAAGATGGTTTCGGCGAGCGACTGGCTCAAGCCATTTTCGCCAACCACGCGTCTTGCCTTGCCTTCGGGTAATAGCAACGAGGCGGCAACAACGCCGATCCAGCCGCATAGGCGTTGAAACCGATTGCCCCCTCGCGGTGCCGATCTGTCCAAATGCCTGGCGGTTCGTGCAAAATGGTTGAGTATCGAAGACCGGTAGACCGGATCATTGCTGGACAAAATATACGGCGCCGCCGCCGCCATATTGAGCAAGCGCCATGCACAGTTTTCGGCCGACCAAGCAGGCTCACGAATTTTCTTTGTGTTGCCTGCAAGCCATCCTTCCGCAATCGTTGCGGCGATTGGAGCGCCCTCACCGCGATTTGTTGCTGCAACTAAATCGCGTAGCCAGCCAAAGCGGTGAATATAATCGATCATAGAGGGCGGCAGTGGCAGCTTTCCATAGTCAATGGCCGCAATGTCTTGACCCATCCCTTGAAAAAGGAATTTGCCCATCAATAGCGATTTACCACGTCCGATATTGGCCGGTAGCGGATCATCAGGCGTTGCAACCAGGCGGAGCGGAAGCTTTCCCGACAGGCGTGAATTGTGGATGGGCGTGCGCCATGTCAGTTTATAGAATGCCAGCGATATACGTTCCGATAGCGATTGACCGATCCCGCTGGGCCGAACCATTAATGCGCGGCCATCATCACTTTCATTTTGGTTTTCTGTGCCGGTCAAGGGAATGCCGTCTCCCTTCAGCTACCGCGCAAGGCCGCAATATTTTTGGCATATTCGGACGGCCCACCTTTGAATGTTGCGGTTCCCGCTACCAGCACATCAGCTCCGGCGGAAATGGCCAGCGGCGCGGTTTCAGTGGTGATACCTCCATCGACTTCCAGGTGAATTTCGTGACCTGTCTTTTCGATCATTTTGCGGATCGCCTCGATTTTGCGCAGCTGGCTGGAGATGAAACTCTGTCCGCCAAAGCCTGGGTTAACGCTCATTACCAGAACCAGATCGACATCCTCGATCAGATAGTCGAGCATCTTGGCCGGTGTGGCAGGATTGAGCACCACGCCTGCTTTTACGCCGAGCGCTTTGATCGCTTGCACCGTCCGGTGGGTATGCGGGCCAGCTTCCGGATGCACAGTGATTATATCCGCGCCTGCATCGGCAAATGCTTCCAGATAGCCATCAACCGGCGAGATCATCAGGTGGACGTCGAACGGCTTTTTTGTATGGGGGCGTAGCGCCTTTACTACGGCGGGGCCGATCGTGATATTCGGCACAAAATGACCGTCCATCACATCGACATGAATCCAGTCGCATCCGGCTTCATCAATGGCTCGAATTTCTTCGCCAAGGTTTGCAAAATCTGCGGACAGAATGGACGGCGATATACGGACGGGGTGACTCATGTCCTTATCCTAGCCAGATGGCATATTCGGGACAAGACGTGCGGCGCAATAGCCTGTGGAAATTATGACGTTTTACGGCGCGGTCAAATGCGCAGCGAAAAAGCCATCCAATCCGCCTACGTCTGCCAGCAAGTCTGGCAGGGTTCGAAGATCACCGCCTGAATTGAAGCCAATGCCTTCGGGGAGCATCGCTACGTCCATTTCGGCGCGCGAAAAACCGGCATGTTTGTCCAGAAATGCGGCTATCTGTGCTTCGCCTTCTCCGGGTTCTAGTGAGCAAGTCGCATAGACGATGCTGCCGCCGGGTTTAAGCCAGCCCGCCGCGCGGTCCAGCATCGCGCTTTGCAATTCGATCAGCTCCGATAATTGCCGCTCGCCAATCCGGTGCAATACATCGGGATGGCGGCGGAATGTGCCGGTTGCGCTGCACGGTGCGTCGAGCAGGATGGTATCAAATGGCTCTTTTGGTTCCCATTCAAGCGCATCGGCTTTGACGGTTTCTGCAGATAATCCTGTGCGTTCCAGATTGGCCTCCAGTCGCTCCAGCCGCTTGGCCGATTTATCGAGCGCGGTGACCGTGAAACCGGCCGCGGCCAGTTGCATCGTCTTCCCGCCAGGCGCTGCGCATAGATCGAGTACGCGGCGTCCTTCGCCAGCGCCAAGCAATCTTGCGGGCAACGTCGCGGCTAAATCCTGCACCCACCACGCGCCTTCATCAAATCCGGGAAGTTCCTCAATCGCGCTGCCGCGTTCGAGCCTGACATGGCCGGGCATCAAGCTCATGCCACCAAGCTTCTCAGCCCATTCGGCGGTGGCGCTATGGTCTTTGAGCGCTATGTCGAGCGGCGGCGGGCTGGCGAGTTGAACGGAGGCAGCGGCGAGCATGTCTTTGCCCCAAGCTTCCTTCCAGCGCGCCTCGGTTTCCCAAGGCAATGTTGGTGTTTCTGGTAGCTTTGCGCCGCTGCGAAAAATAGTGCCGAGTATTCCGTGAACAAGCCGTTTTGGCCCACCCGTCACCAATGGTAGCGCCGTTGAAATGGCGGCATGTGGCGGTGTTTCAAGCCGGAGCATTTGCGCGAGCGCCATCCGCAAAACCATCCGTGCTTTGGCATCGTCGGGCAGGCGGTTCTTGGTCTGCGCATCGATTAGCAGGTCGATATCGCGCATCCAGCGAAAGGTTTCCTGAGCGATTGCAATGGAAAGCGCGCGGTCATTTGGTTGCAGACCCTTTGCTGCACCGCTGGCCGCTTGATCCAATGGTTCGCCGCGACGCAACACGGCATCCATCATGCGCAATGCGGCTTTACGTGCCGCCAGTCCGGGAATTGGGTTAGCCATGTTGCATGCGCTTAGGCGCGCGCCAGCTGAAAGGAAAGCGGCTTATTCGCGATCGAACGGATCGAGCGCGCTTCTGCGACCGGAGGAACCGCCCGAGGGCCTATTGGGCCGACTGCCATACATTTCACGGCTCAGTTCGGCGGCGGTCCGCGCGCTGCCTGCGTTCATCTGACCTTGCCCCATTTCACCAGCAATATCCTGCAACGCTTCGATACGGTCTTCGGTTGCCGGATGGGTGGAAAACATCGCGCGGACGCCCGATGGCACGATATAAAGCTGCGCCGTTGCCGGATTTCGCTGCGATGCCTCGGTGGGATGCTGCGCGGCTGGGCCTGCGATTTTCGCGAGCGCCGAAGCCAGTGCCAGAGGTTTACCGGAAATTTCCGCACCGCCTTTATCTGCCCCAAATTCGCGCGTTCGGCTGATCGCCATTTGTACAATCATTGCCGCAAACGGCGCGATGAAGATGGCCAGTATGCCGGCAATACCGGCATTGCGTCCGCGGAAGAACATACCGAAATTGGCTATCATCGAAATCGCGCCCGCAATCGTGGCTACCATTGTCATGATGAGCGTATCGCGGTTTTTCACATGGGCAAGCTCATGCGCCATCACGCCTTCCACCTCGTCACGGCTGAGCATATTGATCAACCCGGTTGTTGCGGCGACGGCGGCATGTTCAGGATCGCGCCCGGTGGCAAAAGCATTGGGGCTTTGGCTGTCGATTAGATAGACTTTCGGCATCGGTAAATTTCCGCGCTGTGCCAAATTCACCACCAGCTGATAGAAATCACCACCGTCAGCCGCGTCAATTTCGCGGGCCTTATGCATTTTCAGCACAATTTTGTCGGCATTCCAGAATGTGAAAAGATTCATGCCAGCCGCCACGACCAGCGCCAACATAGCGCCGCCGCGTCCGCCCAGCGTAAAGCCAAGCGCCATGAACAAAGCGGTCAGCGCCGCCAGCAGCATTGTTGTCTTTAACATATTCATCGTCTAACTATCTCCATATTGCCCTTAAGATGGGCATGAAACCGCGATTTTCAAGGGATTTTCGACGAATGGCTAACAGGTCCGGCAAGCGTCCCGCGCATGTAAAAGCGCCAAAGCATCTGTCCAAAAGTCCGCCGGTGCCAGAGCCGCAAGCGCGGGAGTTTGTGGGCAAGGCCGATGGCAAGGATATGGTCCATGATCCGGTGCGTTATGGCGATTGGGAGTTAAAAGGTATCGCGGTCGATTTTTAGTCGTCGGACAAAAACGGCGCCCATACCTCTTCGCGCACGCGCATCGGACGCTGCGTTTCTTTATCCAGCATGGCCCAGGTGCTATTCGCACTGACAATCACCTTGCCGCCTGCATTCAGGAAATCAACACGCCGGTCGAAACGAGCGCCGCGCGGGGGTTTCTCGATGAAGGTTTTGCCCGTCACTTCCTCGCCCAGCTTCACATTGCCGCGATAATCAATCTCGTGCCGAGTCACCATCCAGACAAATTGCGCAACATGTGCCGGATCGGCCTGAGCCTCCCAATGCGCAGTCGCAATATCCTGTATCCACCGCACCCACACGGCATTGTTCACATGGCCGAGTTCATCGATGTCGGCGGGTGTGGGTGTGAAGGGGAGGGTGAAGGATTGCATTCAATCTCTCAATTTTCTTCCTAACCATTGAAGCATAGAACATCTTTCCGCTCCTTCCGAATCGAAGCTCACATCTGGGAACGCTGACGCCAGACCACCACACCATTTACGCTTCAATTTTTTGATTGCACTAGTTTCTGTTGCAGCCCAAAAAACATCTACGATAAAAACGTAATCATCGCCGTCTTCATCGTCGATGTCCTTGGCTCTTGCAATCATGGCGGTTTGGAAAAACGGCACTATTTTTCGGACATCCCCATCTGCCACAGGATAAACCCGAACTCTTCAGCTGTCTCGTAAAGGCTATTCCAGCGCCCCGATTTGCCGCCATGGCCGGCGCCCATGTTGATTTTCATCAGCAGCAGATTGTCGTCGGTTTTCATATCGCGCAATTTGGCGACCATTTTTGCCGGTTCCCAATATGTCACGCGCGGATCGTTGAGGCCGCCTGTGTAGAGCATAGGCGGATAGGCTTTGGCTTCGACCTGATCATAGGGCGAATAGCTGCGGATGAATTCGAAGGCTTCCTTGTCCTCGATCGGGTTGCCCCATTCCGGCCATTCGCCGGGGGTGAGCGGAAGCGATTCATCGAGCATTGTGTTGAGCACATCGACGAAAGGTACATGCGCGACGACTGCGCCGAAAAGTTCAGGTGCCTGATTGGTGACCGCGCCCATCAACTCGCCGCCGGCAGAACCTCCCGATGCGGTCAACTTGCCTGCGCTGGTAAAGCCCTGCGCGATCAGGCCTTTGCCGACATCGACGAAATCGTTGAAAGTGTTGGTGCGTTTTTTCAGCTTGCCGTCGAGATACCATTGATAGCCCAGATCATCACCGCCGCGGATATGCGCAATAGCATAGGCAAAGCCGCGATCTACCAAGCTGAAACGTGTGGTCGAAAAGCCCGGCGGTACGGCATAGCCATAAGCGCCATAGGCATAGAGATGCAGCGGCTGGCTGCCGTCCTTCTTGAAGCCTTTTTTGTAGACCACTGACACCGGAACTTGCGTGCCATCGCGCGCTGTGATGGTTAGCCGCTCGGTTTCATATTGGCTCGCGTCATAGCCTGAGGGTATTTCCTGAACCTTCAACGTTTCCAGCGATTTGGATGCGACATTATAGTCGTACACTGTGTCGGGCGTAATCATGGATTCATATGCCAGACGAAGCTTTTCAACCGCATATTCGGGGTTGTTTGATAGGCCAGCATTATAACTGGCCTCTGGAAATTTGATCCGTTCGATTTTCCCCGCATTCCTATAATCGCGAAGCTCGATCTGATCGAGGCCATCAATGCGTCCTTCCACAACATAGAAATCTTTGAATAGTGACAGATCGGTGAGATAATGTTTGTCCGATCCCGCGATGACGGTTTCCCATTGATCGGGCGTTTCCAGTTTCGCTTTGGCGATGCGGAAATTCACATGATTATCGTTGGTATGCACCCATATTTCGCCATCGCGCACATCAACCGAATATTGCACACCTTCCTTTTCTGTCTTCACCAACTTCGGCTTGGCAGTGGGATCATCAGCGGGAACGAGATAAACCTCGCTGGTCACATTATCGCCCGTGGCGATGACTATCCAGTCTTCTTGCGCGGTCAGGCCGACGCCAACGCCGTAGCCTTCATTTTTTTCCTTATATAGCTCGGTATCATTTGCCGGATCATCGCCGATCTTGTGATAGCGCGCATTGTCCGTGCGCCAGTTTTCATTCGCCAGCCCATAGACAAAGCCTTTGCTGTCCGAAGCCCACACGATGCTGGACAGCAAGCCGGGAATCACGTCGTCCAATTCCTGTTTTGCCCAAAGATCGCGGACATGCGCTTCAAACCGTTCCGACCCGTTATCGTCATAGGCATAGGCCATCAGGCGCCCATCCGGGCTGATCGACAATGCGCCTAGCTTGAAATATTCCTTGTCCTTCGCCAGCGCATTTTCATCTAACATCAATTCGGGATCGCCGCCTGCCGCTGCTTTGCGATAATGTTTGCGATATTGTGCGCCCTCTTCAAACTCGCTCCAGTAAAGCCAATCGCCATCCTTTTGCGGAACGGTGCTGTCATCTTCCTTGATGCGCGCCTTCATTTCCTGAAATAGTTTTTCGACCTGAGGTTTCTGTGCTGCCATATTTGCCTCGAAATAGGCGTTCTCTTCCTTCAGGTAGGACAGCACATCCTCGTCATCGACCTTGGGATAGCTCTGATCTTTCAGCCAATGATATGGGTCTTCGATCGTGATGCCGTGATGGGTGAAGCTATGCGGGCGTTTCTCCGCGACGGGGGCGGTCAGTTTTTCGGTCATATTGTCTTTCTGTTCAGGCGTTTCTTCGTCTTGGGCATGAAGGATGGCGGGCGTCATGATAATGCTAGCCGAAGCTAGTGCGCCGGCTAAAATCACTTTTCGCATAGTTACTCTCCCAATCCGTTTCATTTGTGACTATGTTATGTCCAACAGACATATTCAAGCGAATAGGATTAGATAAGATGTTGATGCAAACCCATGAAGCACGTTTATCCGCGTTGCGTGAAGAATTGAAGCGGCGCAGCCTTACCGGATTTGTTGTTCCGATTTGCGATGAACATATGAGCGAATATGTCGGCGAATATGCGCAAAGGCTGGAATGGCTAACCGGCTTTGGCGGCTCGGCTGGCAGCGCGGTTGTGCTTGCAAGCAAGGCCGCGATCTTCACCGACGGCAGGTATACCGTGCAAGTGCGCGATCAGGTTGATGGCAAGCTTTACGACTATGTCGGCGTGCTCGCCACCACGCCAACTGCATGGATCGCGGAGAATGCAGGCGAAGGCGATCGTATCGGCTATGACGCATGGCTGCATACCGATGATTGGGTGATGTCGGCTGAAAAAGCGGCGCGCAGTGTTGGCGCGGAAATGGTGGCGGTTGAAGGCAACCCGATTGACGCGATTTGGTCTGACCAACCCGAACGCTCCGATGCGCCGCTGGCGACACACGAGACTGCACATGCAGGGCAAAGCTCTGATGATAAACGTCAGGAAATGGCGGCAGAGCTGAAAGCGAAAGGCGTCGATGCCGCGGTTATTGCGGCGCTGGATTCGGTGGCTTGGACGTTCAATATTCGCGGGCAAGATGTCAGCAATACCCCTGTGCCATTGTCATTCGCGCTGCTCCATTCGGATGGCACGGCAGAGCTTTTTGTGGCGCCTGAAAAATTGACGCCGGACGTGCAAACGCATTTGGGTAATCAGGTGACGGTGCGGCGCTATGATGAGCTGACCGAGCAGCTATCTGCATTGTCAGGCAAGAAGGTGGCGGTTGATCCGGAACGTTCAGTTGCTGCCATAGCGCAAGCCTTGAAGGCTGGCGGGGCAGAGATTGTCGCAATGCGCGATCCGTCTATTCTGCCCAAAGCGATCAAGAATCCCGTCGAACAAAAGGGTACGCGCGATGCACATATCCGTGACGGCGCTGCGCTCACGCGCTTTCTACGCTGGGTGAGCGAAGAATGCCCCAAAGGTGGGCAGGATGAATTGTCGGCGGCGGCGAAGTTGAAGGGCTTTCGCGAAGAAACGGGGATTTTGCAGGATCTATCTTTCCGCACGATCAGCGCGACCGGACCGCATGGCGCTTTACCGCATTATTCGGTGGATGAGGACAGCAATATACCGATTGAGAGTGGCCAGCTTTATTTGGTCGATAGCGGCGGGCAATATCTCGATGGCACCACCGATGTGACGCGGGTTATCGCGATTGGCGAGCCAACCGATGAAATGCGCCGCCGCTATACGCAGGTGCTCAAAGGTCATATCGGCCTTGCCAAAGCGCGCTTCCCCGAAGGAACGAGCGGCGGGCAGCTGGACGTCCTCGCCCGCGCGCCACTGTGGGCGGACGGCGTTGATTATGCGCATGGCACGGGCCACGGCGTCGGCAGCTATCTCGCTGTCCATGAAGGGCCGCAGCGTATTGCAAAGGCGGCTGGACCGCAGCCGGGAACCGATGAACCGCTTAAGGCTGGCATGATCCTTTCCAACGAACCGGGATATTACAAGGCAGGCGAATTTGGCATTCGCATCGAGAATTTGGTTCTGGTCCAGAAGGCAGACATTGACGGGGCTGAGGCCGATTTTCTGGAATTTGAAAATCTGACATGGGCACCGCTTGAACCTCGCCTGATCGATACGACGCTGCTATCGGGTGATGAAATCGCGTGGGTCGATAGTTATCATGCGCAGGTCGCAGAGATTGTTGGGCCACTGCTGGAAGGCGAAGATCTTGCGTGGCTTAACCGGAAGTGTGTGCCGCTAGGCTAGCTCGACGACTACTGGTTTTTTGCCCATCACCTTGGCGAGTTTTGCCAGCCGATGGGTGACAGCCTCGCCGCGGAGAGTCTTGTCGCCTTTGGGTAGATGTAAGAGCAAATCATCGCCCTCTATGCCAATCTTGCATTGCTCCAAAATGCTACCCGTCCCGCCATCAATCCGCATGCCAAGGCGAATGGCGTGGCCCCATTTGTCGGC
>CAKZNA010000270.1 GCA_937129355.1 uncultured Sphingomonadales bacterium
CGTTCCGCCGTCCGGCCAGGTGAACGTTTCGGCCCCATTGTCCGTGGAGTACATTACGATGGTGTTTTCAGCGATCCCGAGAGAATCTATTTTATCAAGGATCTCACCCACCATGCCGTCATGCTCGACCATGCCGTCTGCATAAATACCATAGCCTGTCACACCCTGCGATTCCGGCTTCAGGTGTGTAAAAATGTGCATCCGGGTCGAATTCCACCACAGGAAGAACGGCTTGTCCTGATCATGCGCACGCTGCATGAAATCCAATGCGGCGGCGGTGACTTCTTCGTCGACAGTCTCCATGCGTTTACGTGTCAATGGTCCTGTATCTTCAATGGAACCATCGGCCGAAGATTTGATGACCCCTCGCGGTCCAAAATTGTCTTTGAATTCCTGGTTTTGCGGGTAGTCGGGGTTTTCTGGCTCTTCCTCTGCGTTCAGGTGGTAAAGATTGCCGAGAAACTCATCGAAGCCGTTGTTTGTCGGCAGCATCTCATCCCGGTCCCCGAGATGGTTCTTGCCAAATTGCCCGGTCATATAACCAAGCGGCTTGAGCAGCCCCGCAATGGTTGGATCTTCGATCTTCATACCTTCGGGAGCACCGGGTAGCCCGACTTTGGTGAGCCCGGTCCGCATCGGAGATTGGCCTGTAATGAACGCCGCGCGCCCTGCTGTACAGCTTTGCTGGCCATACCAGTCGGTGAATAGCGCGCCTTCCCGCCCGATCCGGTCGATATTGGGCGTCTTGTAACCCCTCATGCCACGATTATAGGCACTGACGTTGAATTGGCCGATATCGTCGCCCCAGATCACGACAATATTGGGTTTCTCCGATTGTGCTTGCGCCATACCGACGGATCCAATCAGGGACAGCGCCGCAATCGCCTGTTTTACCACCTGTTGCCACGAGGAACGATTAAATGAGATTTCTGTCGGCATGAAAAACCCTTTCAATAAATGTAAGCAAAGGCAGGCCCTTGCTAACTTCCCTTCACTGGTTTCGACTTTACAACCTTCCGTCCAATCACAAAGTACTTTCCACACGCGCTTTTCTTTTCCTGTTCCGAAGAGTTGCGACAACAGTTTCAAAACCGCATCATGTCGTAGCGTCAATGAAATCACACGTCAGATCGGCAAGTTGGTCGCCCACGTCCTCCTGAAGAAAATGTCCGGCGCCGGGAAGCACGACATGGGGTTGGCCCTGTGCACCGGGTATGAGGCGTTGCAAAACGGCATCCACACCAGCCATGACTTTGTCCTCGCTCCCAAACGCTGTAAGAAACGGCATGTTCAGCGTCTTCAGAACTGACCATGCCGCGCGGTTGGGGTCTGATGCCGGATCGTCCGGCCTTGCGGGAACCAACATAGGAAACTGACGCGCGCCTTCCTTGAAGGTTTCGTCCGGAAACGGCGCATCATAAGCTGCAACCTCTTCTTCGCTCAGCTTCGTTTCGGTTCCGCCATAAACGATGCGACCCGTTCTGAATTCCGGCGATTGCTGGCTGAACTCACGCCAGCTTTCAAACGCTGCACCCATTGGCTGATCCCCTGTCGGAAGAGCCGTATTCGCTGTCACCACGCGCGCAAACCGATCCGGCATTTCCGCGAGAAGCCTCAAACCAATCAATCCGCCCCAATCCTGACAGACAATCGTGATATTTTTCAGATCCAGACGCCTCACCAATTCGAGCAGGTAATTGCGGTGAAAATGGAAGCTATAATCAGATTGTTCTACTGGCTTGTCCGAGCGCCCGAACCCAAGCAGGTCAGGTGCAATCACCCGCGCGCCACTTTCCAGAAACGCCGGAATCATACGCCGATAAAGAAAACTCCATGATGGTTCGCCATGCAGGCAGAGAAAGGTGTGGTCTGCATGTTTTGGCCCCGCATCAACATAGGCAATGCGCAGCCCTTCATACCCCGGCAGGTCATCGAGATAGCCCACTGGATAATCAAAATCGGGAATATCAGCGAAGCGTTCTTCCGGTGTACGCAGGGCTTTAATGGTCATTGCGGGGGGCTCCTTGTTGGGTTGCGAGCAGCAACCTGTCAGCGAGTCCCCCGCAAGGTCAAGTCACAATGATTCTATTCGCCATTGCCTTTTTCATCTTGAGGCTTCTCTCCCGGAACCGGAAAGCCGCGCTTCTTCATGATGTAACGCACATCGGGGTCGCGGCCACGGAAGGCACGGTATGCTTCCAACCGATCCGTCTCGTTACCCGTCGCGAGCAGCAGCTTCTGGAATTTCGCTGCCGTTGCCTTGTCCCACGGGCTGCCCGCTTCTTCAAATGCCGCCCAAGTGTCGGCATCCATCGTTTCCGACCAGAGATAGCTGTAATAGCCAGCTGAATAGGCATCGGAGGAGAAGAGATGGTTAAATTGCGGCAGGCGGTGCCGCATCACGATCTCTTTCGGCATACCGATTTCCGCAAGCGTTTCGCGTTCAAATTTATCGACATCCGTCACAGGATCGCTGCGATGATGTAGCTTCATGTCAACGATAGCAGACGACAGATATTCGACCGTCGCAAAGCCTTCGTTGAATTTGGACGAGGCTTCGATCTTCGCCAGCAGCTCTGCAGGAATTGGCTCATTGGTTTCATAATGGCGCGCATATTTGTTCAGGATATACGGCGTCATCAGCCAATTTTCATTCACCTGGCTGGGATATTCCACAAAATCGCGCGGCGTATTGCCAAGGCCGGGATAGGTGATCTCATAATTGATATAATGCAGCGCATGTCCAAATTCGTGGAATAGCGTTGACGCATCATCAAGGCTGATCAGCGCAGGTTTTCCATCGCCGCCTTTGTTGAAATTATTGTTATTCGCGGTGATGACATAATTGTTTTTGCCGCCCAGTTCATAGCGGTCTTTATATGTCGTCATCCATGCGCCCGAACGCTTCCCCTTGCGGGCAAAATTGTCGAGATAATGGATACCCAGCACTTTACCATCGCGGGAGATTTCAAAGGTGCGCACATCGGGGTGGAATACAGGAACCGAGCCTGTATTTTCTTTGAATTCAAGTCCGTATAGCTTGTTCGCCGCATCATATAGCGCGGCAACCATGTTATCCAGTTTGAAATAAGGTTTGATCTCCGCTGCATCGAGATCATATTTCGCCTTACGCACTTTTTCTGCGTAAAAACGGTAATCCCACGGCTGAATCGTGATCTCGTCCGCATTGGCAATTTCTTGCATATCGGCGACTTCTTCTTTCACGCGGGCTACCGCCGCTGGCCAAACCTGCATCATCAGGTCCATTGCGCGTTCCGGCGTTTGCGCCATCGTGTTGGTCATGCGGTAATGCGCGTGGGTTTTAAAGCCGAGCAGATCGGCACGATCCTGACGCAGCTTCAAAATTTCCGCGATAAGCGCATTGGTATCATTCGCGTCACCATTGTCGCCGCGGTTGATATAGGCCTTGTAAACCTTTTCGCGTGCAGCGCGGTTGGTCGCATTTTCCAAGAATGGCTGCATGACCGAACGGGTATTTTTAACCGCCCAGCCGCGCTTATTCTGATCGACAGCCGGTTTGCGGATAGCAGCAAGGAAGTCATCGGAAAGCCCCGTCACTTCGCTTTCATCCACGAAATAGGTGTATGTTTCCTCATCCGCCAACACCTTGTTAGAAAATTCGGAGAATTTCTTTGCCATCTCGGTTTCAACGCCAATGACTTTGGCTTTCTCTTGCGCATTCAAAAGCGCACCGCCTTCGACCAGATTATCGTAAGTGCGCTCCAGAAGGCGAGTCTGTTTGGCATCCAAGCCAAGCGAGGTGCGCTGGTCATATAGATACTTAATCCGCTGGAAATAGCGCGCATCCAGCGTCAACTGGCCAAAAAAGGCGCTGACCTTCGGAAGCCATTCCCCTTCGATCTTGCGCAATTCAGCGCTGGAAAGGTTTGAACTATGTACGCCATAAACCGCAAAAAGCCGATTGACCTTTTTGCCCCCAAGTTCGCTCACGGTAATCGTGTTTTCGAATGTGATTGGATCCGGGCTGGTCAGCATCGCTTCAAATTCGGATTTCGTTTCATCCATTGCGGCCTGAAAGGCAGCCGGAAAATCAGATACTTTTACGTTGTCCCATGGCGGAACGCCCTCATATGGACCATCCCATTTCTGAACAAATGCCGGACCTTCATGATGCCCGGCCGAAGCGGGCAGCGCAGAGGCAGTCATTGCGATAGGGGCGGCCGCAAGCAATGCGGCTTTGATTGAAATTTGCACGTGAATTTTCCTCTCTGTATTTTCATTGCCGCCTTGATAGCGCCGTCGCGGTCAGACCGCAATTATCTATGCTGACAATTCCTATACGAGCCGCTGTGCATTGTTGTGTCCGAAATGGATGGTAATTTCGACGAAACACACAGGATTTTAGTTCATTGAAAAGCGGCAAAACCATGGCGTCAAAGATTCAAAATATCGCTGCGCTCCATTGCAAAGATGCATTGCGGCGAGCGGAATTGGGAATGATCGCAGCGGAATGCGGCTTTGATATTGAAAATGCACATGGCCCGAATGGAGTCAATGGTCCCGGAATCGACATGTTTTTGATCGACTTTCACTCCATTTTGGATGCGCATGGTCAAGAATTATCTAATATATTGAGTTACTTGAAATCCAGCGGCGCAGAGGCGCTCATATGGACCGATATGGACAGGCTGGATGTGGCCTATGCTCTTTTTCCAGCCACAAGGTGCCATTTCATTGTCGATGCGAGCGACGCCGAAGCGATGCTGATTTTGACGCGAGCAAGCAGGCGGGCAAGATGGACCAGTTGCATGACAATAGCCGGGATGACGGCTTTGACGAGCTTCACAAGATGAGCGATGAGCTTGCCGGCTTTGCCAAGGCGCTTGCAAAAATGGCGGGCAACGAAAGCGCCCCTGATGACCCTGAGAGCATCGGATTTGCAGATAAGCCGATTTCCTTTCGTCCGGCCCCATCTGCTTCCATGTCACCCTTTATCGAAGAGTCGAAAGCGCCGACCGGCATATGGTCGGCAAAGCAAGTGCGCGAACTCATCCGGAAAAGGCGTCTTCGCGACCAGCATTTCGAAAGCGATCTTTTCGCTGACCCGGCATGGGATATTTTACTTGATCTGATGGCCGCTCGGCTCGAAGGCAACCGCGTTTCTGTCTCAAGCCTGTGCATTGCCGCCTCTGTGCCCGCAACAACCGCATTACGCTGGATCACAAGCATGACCGAAAGCGGAATGTTGAAACGGCAGATGGATCCCAATGATGCGCGGCGCGTATTCATAGAGCTTTCCGAAAACTCCATTTCGCGGCTTGAACGGTATTTCACCGAAGTAGGTTCACAAAACCCGACAATTTAAGACGGCAGCAAGAGAAGCTTGCCCTGCTGCGGCGCTAAAAAAGCTTGCCAAGGTCCAAGCTCTTTGGCAAAGGCGCGTCTCCCGTGGTTGGGGCGATTAGCTCAGTTGGTAGAGCATCTCGTTTACACCGAGAGGGTCGGCAGTTCGAGCCTGTCATCGCCCACCATTTTTCCAGACCGAAAAATAATGGAATTCTGCGCCTTTGCGGGTGCCGTTCATGCTGTGGCAAGGTGCTTAGATCTATAATCCGCGTCATGTTGAGGGGAATATCTGCGATCACCATTATGGCTGCGGCATCATTTTTGATGCCCTCCCAATCATTTGCGTCTGACGAGAAATGTGCGGAAAGCAGAGACTCGAATGATCGGCAAAGCAAGGGCAAGAAAAAGAAGAGCGCCGTTAAAAAGGGCAGCAAGAAAGCCGTTCGCAGGAAATCCCGCTATTGCGTTACATGCTCCATTCTAATGTGACCACGCCTCGAGGCTGACACCAATTCGGCTTGCTATGATGCTTCATCAAGCAGGCTAGCCATTTCTTCATCATCCCATTCAACCCCGCCAATAACCCGCCAAACTTCGCGGCCCTCGCTGTCGTAAAGGATGGTCGCGGGTAACGCCAACTGGTTGTCAAAGGCAGCCGATATCCGGTTTTGCCTGTCGATATAGGGCTCCAAATTTTGAATGCCGGCCCGATCAAAGAATTCTCGCACCGGTTTACGGCCCTGTAAGTCTTGTGAAATCGCGATCACGGATAGCTTGCCTTGCTCAATAGACGCCAAGGCATCCAATGTAGGCATTTCCGCCTTGCATGGCACGCACCATGTCGCCCAAATATTCACCAACAACGGCCTGCCTGCAAAGTTGGCCAAGCTTAATTCACGTCCGTCCGCGCCTTTAAAGGATACTTCGGGCGCGGCCGAGCCGGCATGAGCATAGCTTAACGTCGCCTTTAGCCCGTTGGCACTTACCAACCCGATGTCGGCTGTGCCATTTTCAGGGAGTTTTTCCTTGGGGGCGGGCGCAACCACAACTTCGCCTTCTGCTTGCTCCGTGGGCGAACTCGCTCTATCGCAGCCCGTCAGGCCGACGGAGGCAGTTAAGAGAAGCAAGATGACCGATAAACGCATGTCCAGTTCCAATAGCATGTGGGGTGGCCGGTTCGCAGGCGGACCGGATACCGTCATGCAAGAGATAAACGCCTCGATTCCTTTCGACAAGCGGCTTTGGCGGCAGGATGTTGCAGGCAGCCGGGCGCATGCCGATATGCTAGCCAGCTGCGGTATCATCAGCGAAGAGGACAACGCCGCGATTCAGGACGGTCTGGACAAGGTTTCAGCGGAATTTGAAGCAAATGATGTTGAAGAAAATCTGGCGCTTGAAGATATCCATATGGTTGTGGAAACGCGGCTCAATGAATTGATCGGTGATGCAGCGCGGCGGCTGCATACGGCGCGGTCCCGCAATGATCAGGTGGCAACTGACTTTCGGTTATGGACCCGCGATGCCGTTGGCGAAATGGATGCAGCGATTGCAGAATTGCAAACTGCATTGGTTGCGCGTGCGGCGGAGCATTCCAATAGCATCATGCCGGGCTTCACGCATTTGCAGGTTGCTCAGCCCGTTACTCTGGGCCACCATTTGATGGCCTATTATGAAATGCTGAAACGCGACCGTAGCCGCTTTGCCGATTGCGCGCGGCGGCTCAACGAAATGCCTTTGGGTTCAGCCGCATTGGCTGGAACCGGGTTTAACATTGATCGCGACCAAACTGCCGCGGCGCTCGGTTTTGATCGGCCAATGACAAACAGTCTGGATGCCGTATCCGACCGCGATTTCGCTATCGAGTTTTTGACATGCACTGCGCAGCTGGCGCTACATCTGTCACGACTAGCCGAAGAAGTCATCATCTGGGCCTCCCAGCCCTATGGCTTCGTCAAGCTATCCGATGGCTGGTCCACCGGCAGCTCCATCATGCCGCAAAAACGCAATCCCGATGCTTCCGAATTGGTGCGCGGTCATGCTGGCCGCATATTGGGCTGCATGAACGGCCTGATGGTAACAATGAAAGGCCTGCCGCTTGCTTATTCAAAAGACATGCAAAATGACAAGCCACCTGTTTTTGAGGCTTATGACCTGATCGGACTTTGTATAGCAGCGATGACGGGCATGGTATCCAGCCTGACATTTGATACGTCACGCATGGAAGAAGTCGCCGCAACCGGATTCTCAACCGCAACCGATCTCGCCGACTGGCTGGTGCGGGACCATAATATGCCCTTCCGCGATGCCCACCATGTTACCGGCGCAGCGGTCAAAATTTGCGAAACGCGGGGCGGGCATGACCTGACCTCGCTGACTGCCGATGATCTTGCATCAATTGATCAGGCGTTGGCAGGATGCACGTTACCTGATCTATCTGTTCAGGGCTCCGTAAGCAGCCGCACAAGCCCTGGCGGAACAGCGCCAGTTCGGGTAAAGGAAGCTGTTGCCGCTGCCAAAAAGGAACTTGGAATATGACGCGCAAGATTGCCGCCTTGCTTATGTTGCCGCTTTGCCTTTCAGCAGGCGGGAGATATGGCGCATTGGAGACCCCTGAAGGACAAGCGCTTCCTCCATTGGCATATGGCCAGAACGCAGAGGAGGAAACGGACACGACCG
>CAKZNA010000271.1 GCA_937129355.1 uncultured Sphingomonadales bacterium
GAAACTGACTTGAATCGTGATGTTTCGGCTGTCACAAGCGTTCTTATAGAAACAGGCTTGCAGCAACCATATGGATATAAAAACTTGGACAACAATCATTTGATATTGACTGAGCATACTGGTCGTTACCGCAACAGGCCTTCAGGTATTCGGTAAAGCTCTTGTCTTACAGCGGCACTATATGTGCATCTTTGTTCACCTACAAAGGAGAATGCAAGATGACTGAAAACAAATCTATAAGGCTGCTTACAATGAAACAGGTATTGCGAGCAACGGGCTTCAAAAGCCGCACGACAGTTTACAACCAGGTCAACAAAGATTGCTTTCCCAAACCATGTTCGCTGGGCCTCGGCCGAATCCGCTAGCGCGAGAAAGACATAGCAGATTGGGTTGAAAAACTGCCCACCGTGCCTTCAAGGCAGAAAGGTCTGAACGCCAGAAACCTCGGGTAACCTATCATTGGCTTTTCGGCTTGGAGCCGGTTCAAATCGGTTCAGAACTAGCGTCACTATGGGGAAACGATGAGAGTTTATCGCCTTGCCTCGGTTGCCCCAAAAGGCCCACGGAAACTAACAAGATACCACAACGCCGGTAGGCACAGAAACCTAACCTACAAAATAATCCATGATTGCTGCATCATGCTCACGGTCTTTCGACGAAAACCCAGCTGATTTTGCGCCAAATACGCTCATATCTTGCCTCATAAGCGCAATTTGTAATATATCTGAATCGACTTCAGCCGGACCACCTTCATAATCTTGTCCCCCGTCAGCATTCGATAGACCGATGTTAGTTACATAGGATGAGATCAAAACAGAAAAGTTCTAAAGCCTCCGCTGAGCGGGTGATAATGGATATTCGCACAGCGACCCGCAAGCAATATAGTGCGGAAAAGAAGATACGGATCATGCTGAAAGGACTGCGGGGTGATGTCGCCGCAGCAGGGTCGTTGTTGCGTGTGTTTGATAGCTACACGCTCCCTCTGCTTACTGAAAGGGTAGCTCCAAAAAGATGTTGCGCGCTGAGAGACTCATTTCTATCCAGTGCTTACATAGTTTAAGCTCGATAACTTAATTTATGCTAGATAACATTGGTATAATCTACATCGCTTATTGCTTAGCTAAACTCCCATTCAAGCCTCGCGAGCCCTCACCTTCATCTCTTGCAGAAACCCATACAGCACCTCTGTCGCTAGACCGTGCAGCATCAAGCGGTATCCGGCGCGCAAGGTGCTGTGTGGGATCATCGGATGGCAGTTATTCACGAGCGAGAGATGGCGTTCCTCGCCGGTCATACGCGCTACATATAACGCGATTGTCTCGTCTAATTGCAGGCTGTTTGATGCGCGCCAGAAATCCTTATCCGATAGCCAGAACGCATAGGCCGGCGTGTACAGCTCAATCGCGGTTTGCAGATCGATACGGTTAAAGCGCCCACGCGGCATATCGCCCAGCTGCACCTTGTCAGGCCGGATTGCCGAGAAATCCAGGCTATCGCATTTGCCGATATCATCGCCGCGGCGCTGCAATTCCTGATTAAGCTGTATGACGAAATTGAAGATATTGAGATCATGTTTAAGAAACAGATTATCCTTCACATCATCCGGCATGCGCGGTTCCATTGGTTCCAGAACGAACCGAAAACCGGGCACAGCATTGTCCGCGATAAAGCGGGTTATCTGCGCGCCGATATGGAAGTGGCGCAGGATCAAGTAATTGGCCTCTGGGCTTAAAAAACGCTTCATACCAAATGCGATCATCCGGTGCAGAAAGCGCGGTGCGTGTGGCCATTTTGGTGTGACCGCATGGACAAGCTGCGCCGCCACAATGCCTGCGCGCGCGAATGGCCGCAGGATAGGTAGCAGAAACTGGCGCGAACGGCTGCGTTGGTCCGTCAACATTGCCGCCTTGGCCGATGGTTCAAACGGCAGCGTTTGATCGAGCAGAAGCGCGAAGCTTGGATCGGGATCCTTCACATCATAGTGCTCCGCCCAACTGGGCATCACCGGGAAAGAAGCATTGGCCGCATCAGACATTGTTTATTTCCTCCAGCTGCAACCGGTATAGTCGCGCCACGATTTTAGCATGGCGGATAATATCCTCGGCCACGGCCTCATCCTGCGCCGCCAGCTCCACTGCGCGGTCAAACATCTCCAAATGATCTCCATCATGTTCGGCATGGTGCATAAAGAAGCTGAAAGCCTTTTCAGGAAGGCCAAGCTGTTTAGCCATTTTTTCAGACCAGGGCCCGGCGATACGCTCGCCCAATCCTTCGATAATGAACATTGCGCCCAGAAGGCCAATCGGATCGCGCTGCGCTGCGCAGTGATACATGAAGCCTGAAAATGCCTCCGATCCGATATTCTTACGCGCCAATTCTATATCCGCGCGAGCGCCGCCCGCCGCGACATAGTTTTCCTCTAGCATCCGGTAATCACGGTGCTCGGCAACAGCATGTTTTAGGAACAGCGAGCGCAGCTCTTCGTGCCGTTCGCTGATATTCGATGCGGCCTTACTGATCCAGCGGCTGCCCTCAATCACCTGTTGCCGCAGATTGAGTAGCAAGCTCTGATAATCCTCGCTGCGGAACCGCCCATTCATCAAGCGATCAACCAGCGGCACTTGCACCAAGCTGCTCTCAAAATCGATCCATACCTGCGCAAGCCCGCGGTGAACGCGCGCGGCTAGATCAGAAGTGTCTACGGTTTTTTCAATTGCGATATTCGTCATAATACTCTCCTTCATTAAACAACTGTCAACATGGCATAAGACATAATGCACTGACCGCTTTCGGGCACAGCGAGCAAAATTTTCTGCCCGCTTTCCAGTTTCTCAGAACGCACCAGATCATCGAGGATCAAGAAAATCGACGCTGCGCCCACATTTCCTTTGTCGTATAAATTGGTGAACCAGCGCTCTTCGGGGATCATGCAGCCTGCCTTGGTGGCAAGCTTCGTCATTTCTTCCCGCAGGCTACGCGCCGAATAATGGCAGCAAAACCAATCTACCTCGTTGGTGACTATTTTACCGTCATCGACAAGCCGCATAAACTCGCCCAGCCACACCGGCAGCATGCGGTAAAGTGCGTCGATATCCTGACGCAGTTGAAACGCCCCAGCGGACGCTGCATCGTCGATAGTGCCGATATGACTCCACGGGGTCAGCGCGTCGCCCTCCCCCTGCACCACACCGCCGGTCATGCATGGCGCAAAGCGATCTGCGAAACTGCGCAGGCTGATCCAGTCGATACGTAGCGACACGCCATTTTCGCGCGGGGTATCCTCAATCATCAGGCCCGCTGCGCCATCGCTTAACGTCCAGCGCAGAAATTCGGCATCGCCGGGCAGTGTGCCATCATCGCGCATGACATCGGTGCCAAGATATTTGCCAGGCCGGAAATAGCGGCTCGAAAATTCTGAACCGCAGGCAAGCGCTGCACGGTGTTCGCCGCTCGCCACCTGAAGCGATGCATATTTAACCGCCATCATCGAAGACGCGCACACCGATTGCAGGCTGGCAATTTCCATCGGTGGTAGGCCAAGCGCAGCATGCGTTTGACTGGCCATGCCGGGAACCAGCATGTCATTTTGCGTGGTCGACGTTGCCAGGAAGCCGATGTCTTGCGGGTCAATCGCCGCATTGTTCAGGCAATCCTTCAAGGCAAGCGCCGCCATTCCGGAAGCAGTATGCTCGCTGCTGCCATCCTTGCCCACGGCATAATGGCGGCTGCGGATTCCGTTTTGCCGCAAAGTGAGCGCCCCCAATCGGTCTGCTTGCGGCGATATATGCCCGATATAATCGCCCATTTGAGCATTTGAAACGGCTGCCCCGGGCAGATATTGGCCAGTCGCGTTGATATAGGCCTGCATGTCATTCTCCTTCTTCCGAAATGTCCAGCAGCAGAGATAAACGCTGTCGAATCATCAAGAACAATAAGCATGATGCAAAATTGATCACTGTTCAATAAAATAATTAGACATTGTTCAATTAACCATTTATGCATTTGTTCAGGCTAGGAAACAGGCCGTAATTAATTTTGGGTAGGGATTGTTATGACCTCCAATTATTGGGTAAATTTGAAAAAAGACTTGGAAGCGCCGATTGAGGCGCGCGGATTTGGCACCGGTTGGTTTGCGGGGTTCTTTGCAGTCCTACTCGCCATTACAGGCCTTTGTTTTGTTGCCGGTTTACGCTGGCCAGATTGGTTCGCAATGCCAGAGCTGGATCTGGTGCGCGATCAGGCGGGGTTCCGGCCTGCCGTCCATTTAATCCTCCTTGCCGCCTATGCATTATCGCTGCTCAGCCTTCTGCTGCGTCCCCGCAAAGCGCTTGGCTTCACTGCGTTAATCATCACGTTGACGGCCACCTTTCTGGGCGGCGCAGCCGTGCAGGCGCAGGAAACGAAGGACTGGGGCATATTCTTTGGCTTTGATTTCTTCGCGGTAAATATGGTGGCAACGGGGCTTATGTTTGCGCCGCTAGAGCGGATATTTGCCCATAATGAAAAACAGCGGCTTTTTCGCAGCGAATGGCGCGAGGATCTGTTTTATTTCCTAATAAGCTCTATGATGGTGCAGCTTATTACATTTCTGGCGCTCGCCCCGTCGAGTGCCGTTATGACCAGCACCGGGAGCTTTGAACAATTCCGAGCAAGCGTCGCGGCCCTGCCATGGTTAGTGCAGTTCTTTCTAGCGATGCTGCTGACCGATCTGACGCAATATTGGTTCCACCGGCTATTTCATAAAATTCCGTTTCTGTGGGGTTTCCACGCGGTGCATCATTCGGCAAAATCGATGGACTGGCTAGCAGGCGCACGGATGCATTTCTTTGAAATCATTTTGCTGCGCGGTATCACGTCACTGCCGCTGCTCACGCTCGGCTTCCTGCCATCGGTGATGCAGACCTATGTGGCGATGGTTTATATTTACGCCTCGCTGGTCCACGCCAATGTGCGCGGCAATTTCAATTGGCTGGGCAAATGGATCGTCGTCCCGCGTTTCCACCACTGGCATCATGCGATTGAAGAAGAGGGCATCGATAAGAATTTTGCCATCCATTTCCCGCTCCTCGATCGCATCTTCGGCACCTATTATTTCCCGGACGATGCATGGCCAACAGGCTACGGCGTTCCTGAAGAGGTACCAAAGGGATATGGCAAGCAATTCCAATATCCCTTTGTGCGGAAACAGCCGTAATGGGCCGCCGTTCCGACCATAGCCGGCAGGAATTGCGTGATATGATTATCACCGAAGGGCACCGGCAAATGACGGCGAACGGCTATGCCAGCTTTTCCGCGCGCAAAGTAGCAAAACGGATCGGTTATTCCATCGGCACCATATATAATATCTTCGGCACTCTGGACGACCTGGTGCTGGCCATCAACGGGCGCACACTTGATCTGTGGCGCGAATATCTTGAGGCACGGTTGGACAATTTAGAACAAGGTCGTTTGCAACAGGCAGTCGAGGCTTATTTCGAATTTGCCGTTCTGCACCGCAATGCATGGAACGCGGTCTATGATTTTCACTTGCCCGAACATGAAGAACCGCCAGAGGATTATGTCGAAAAGGTGGTGGCTATCAAAAATGTAGTGGTCGAAGAAATCGCGGCTGCTCTGCCCGCCGGGCGGCGTGAAGAAGCTGTTAGCCTGTCCTACTCCCTGCTCGCCACCGTGCATGGTCATTGCTTTTTTACACTAAACGGGACGTTCAAGATATTAGGGGAGACGAACCCCCTAAACGCTGCCATTGCCCGCGTGGAGGATAGCATCGCTGCGCTCAAAAATGATTGCCGCCCATCGGAAAGTTGAAGGCATCGATGCTGGGCAGCGCACTTTTTGAAATATAAGGCATATGTAATGTCGCGCCGAGCGGGTCTGGGCCGATGGCTGTCACCAATATCGCACCAGTGACGACATTTTGGTCGCTTAAGACGTATACATATGTATACGTTTTGAAAGTTGCTATATCATTGATATATATAGAATGCTACCTACGGTAAACCGTGTAGGGTGTGCTAATTCTAGGAACTTTCTCCGCAGCCACAAAAAATGAAACAAATAACGAAGTCGACAAAATGGGGTTGTCGAGATTCCATGTGAGCCAATCGCGGCCAAATAGCGAAATAGGGCATCACAAATCGGCTCGTCCAAATCTACAATACTTCAATCCTACAAAAAGTGATTTTGGTCATTCTCAGTAAAGACAAGGTGCATATGGGCTATCGGATAGCCGGTTTCTGTTCAGCCAGAGGATGCTTTCGCCATTCGGGGCTTTTCGGAATACTGGCAAGCTGAGCTCCACCATCGGGCTGCGCAGGCGATAAAGGAGTTTGCGTGTATGCAGCCGAGTAGGTGAAAAGCCCTGACAGCAAAGCCAAACATACCATTCGTACCGCGGTCATGCTTGAACCCGTCCGGCAATGACCGCATCGATATAGCATTTGCGCGCAAGCATATCGGCTGCTTGGACATCATCTTACATGCCGCATCGCTATATCGACTATCCAGGGGCGGGTCTGAGGCTATTTCCTCATACTCAATGTCAGCGCGTCACGTTATACCGCAACTGCTCTTCGGTTAGCTGAAAGCCCACAAGCAATTCAAAGCTCGTGCGGACAAGCGCAGCCTTCACCTGTGGATCAGCAAGCGGATCGAGCGCAGCGTCGGCATCGCCAGGCTTGCGCTTCCGGTTGATTTTGGCAACGATATCCGCTGGAAGCCGCGCTGCTTCCCCCTTTACAAAGCCGGCTGCCTTGCCCGAACCGCTGACAGTATACTGACCTGCCGCGAAATTCAGCGTCACATTGCCAATCCGTTTGGCAACAACCGCGCTACCGCCCTGCACTACGGTGGAGAAATAGGGCAGCGTTACTGCTCGCGCAGCGCTTGCATCGCGGCGACGGGCTTGCACTTCAAATGTAGCCTCTGAATAAATCGTCTCGCCACCGCTATTGCAGGTGGGGCGCAAGTTAGTGATCGTCGCGGTTACATCAATTGCGCTGGCATCGCGGCTGTTTTCCGGGCTAAAGAGCGTTATATCACCGGTGCCGTCGGGTACAGCCACGACAGGGCAGCCAGTGCGGGTGGCAAAAACGCCGACGCCAGAGCTGACAATAACTTCGCCTTCACGGCTGCATGCAGACAGGGCAGTAAGCGCCAAAAGTGAGGAAAGAACTATGGTTTTGCTTTTCATTACGGTAATTTCCCTCACCAAAACTTGTCGTTAAACTGCGTAGCAGCGATATTTCCCCCGTTCCTTATCGGTGCAACGGCGATGGCGCAACAGGGGAAAGCGCTTGGCCTATTGATCGACATTAGCTAACGGACATTGCCGATGACTGAACAGCCCAACACGAAGCCTCCGCTTAAGCTTTTGCTGGCCGCGCCGCGCGGTTTTTGTGCTGGTGTGGACCGCGCCATCAATATCGTGGAACTCGCGCTCGAGAAGCACGGAAGCCCGGTCTATGTCCGGCATGAAATCGTGCATAACCGGTTTGTGGTTGATAGTCTGAAAGAAAATGGCGCGATATTTGTAGATGAATTGGACGAGGTACCTGATGGTGCACAGGTCGTTTTTTCTGCGCATGGTGTACCGAAATCGGTTCCTGCAAATGCCGAAAGGCGCGGCCTTGAATATCTGGACGCCACTTGCCCGCTAGTTTCGAAAGTGCATCGCCAGGCGGAAAGACAGGTTGATGCTGGGCGTCATATCATCTTTGTGGGACATGCTGGGCATCCCGAAGTGATTGGCACCTTTGGGCAGGTTCCAGATGGCGCAATGACGCTTGTTGAAACGGCATCAGACGCCGCAGCGCTGGAATTTTCTAGCGGCGCAAAATTGGCGTTCCTTACGCAGACAACGCTTTCGGTCGATGACACAAAAGAGATCACCGATATGCTTAGCAACCGGTTTCCTGATATAGTTGCCCCGAAGGGCGAGGACATTTGCTATGCGACCTCAAACCGCCAGGATGCAGTAAAGGCAATTGCGACGCAGTGCGATTTAATGTTGGTAATTGGCGCACCCAACAGCAGCAATTCCCTGCGGCTTGTGGAGGTGGCGGATCGCTTAGATGTGCCGTCTTATCTCGTGCAACGCGGCAACGATATTGATCTGGACTGGTTTGAGGGGGTAAAAACAGTCGGGCTGACTGCCGGGGCTTCGGCCCCCGAAATACTTGTCCGTGAAATCATTGCTGCGATCAGCGAGCATTTTCAAATCGATGAAGAACAAGTGCGGACGGTGGATGAAAATATTACATTCAAGCTACCAAAACAACTGACCGAAACGGCCCAGTAATGGCCGTTTACACACTTGTTGGCGCCGAAGATGCTGCAGCTTTTCTCGAAAAATACGAAGTTGGCAGCTTACGAAGCTTCAAGGGAATTGCCGAAGGCGTCGAAAACAGCAACTATTTGCTTGAAACCGACAAAGGGCATTTTTTTTTAACGCTATACGAGAGCCGCGTTGACCCAGATGATCTGCCCTTTTTCCATGACCTGCTTGGCCATTTAAAATCCGCCGAGTGTAAAGTTCCGGCATTTATCGCAGACCGGGAAGGCAATTGGCTGCAGCAGCTATGTGGCCGCCCTGCTTGCCTGATCGAGTTTCTTTCGGGCGTATCGGTAAGTCAGCCTAATCCGCAGCAAGCCCGCGCCGTTGGCCAAGCACTTGGCGAATTTCACTTGGCTGTCGCTGCTTTTGATGGCCAAAGGCCAAACAGCCTTGGCGTGTCACAATGGCGTGCTCTTGCCGACAAATGCGGGCGCAGCGCCTTAGAGGGCATCCAGACGGAGTTGGCCGACCGCGTATACAAAGAGCTGGATTTGCTTGAAAAGAACTGGCCCGATCATTTGCCGCTATCGGTGATCCACGGCGATCTGTTTCCTGACAATGTGCTCATGCTTGGCGACAAGCTGTCGGGCCTTATCGACTTTTATTTTGCTTGCAGCGAGATTCGAGCGTTCGATATTGCGGTTACGCATGCGGCTTGGAGTTTTTCTTCCGACGGCACGCGATATTTGCCTCAAATCGGGACAGCGTTGTTCGGCGGCTATGATGCAATCCACGGCATTGATGACGAAACGAAAGACGCCCTTCCCTGGCTGTTTCGCGGCGCATGTCTGCGGTTTCTGCTGACACGGTGCTATGATTGGATCAATACGCCGGCCGATGCGATGGTGACGCGAAAAGATCCGCTGGCATTCCTGCTACGACTTGATTTTTACTCCGATCCTGCAAATGTCGAATTAATAACAGGGCGTAAGGCGTGAAACAGGTAGAAATTTTTACAGATGGTGCTTGTAAGGGCAATCCCGGGCCTGGTGGTTGGGGTGCGCTTGTCCGCTATGGCGAGCATGAAAAAGAAATATGCGGCGGCGAAGCAGACACAACCAACAACCGGATGGAGTTGTTGGCAGCAATAAATGCGCTGAATCTGCTGGTTATGCCATGTGAGGTGCTTTTGCATACTGACAGCAAATATGTGCTGGATGGTATTACACGCTGGGTAGAAGGCTGGAAGCGTAACGGGTGGAAAAACGCATCCAAGCAACCTGTCCGCAATTCCGACCTTTGGCATCAGTTAATTGATGCAGCCAGCAAGCATGAAGTCGAATGGCACTGGGTAAAAGGCCATAGCGGCAATGAGGGTAATGAGCGTGCAGACGCCCTTGCCAGCGCAGCTGCCGAAGAATTTGCCAATCTCGATCCCGAAGACTGATATTTAGCGAAATCGCTCCGGCGCGTATTTTGTGGAATCAACGCCCGCCAAAACAGGTGTTTGATCGCGGATAAGCGCGGCAGAAATTTCCGCAATCGCAGGCGCGGTTTGAATTCCGAAGCCCCCCTGTCCGGCGGCCCAGAAAAATTGCGGATTGCTTGGGTCGCGCCCAATAACCGGAAGGCGATCTTTCGAAAAACTGCGCAGTCCGGCCCATTTATGTTCGACCTTGGCTATATTCCAGCCCCCCACCTGCTGAAACCGGTCAATCGTTACCGCGACATCCATCTCTTCTGGCGCAGCATCGCATGGCTGCGTGGGGGTTTCGTCATGGGGGCTAAGCCAAATCCTGCCGTCACCAGCCGGTTTAAAATAAAAGCTGCCATCCAGCGCGATCACCAGTGGTGCAGTGACGGGAATGGCGGGATTAGTCTCAACCTGAAGTACTGTGCGGCGAAATGGTGTAATACCGATGGGGGCAATGCCCGCCGCCGCCGCAACCTGATCCGCCCATGCGCCTGCTGCATTCACCATCAGGCCCGCCGTAAAACTCTCCCGCGCCGTTTCAATATGCCAAACCCCATCTTTAAACCGGGCATTGGTCACCTGGTTATTGCACAGCAGGTTCGCGCCATTTTTTGCTGCATCGCGTAGATAGGCGGCATGCAGGGCCGCGACATCAATATCGCTACAACCCGCTTCCCAAACGCCCTCGCTCCATTCTTCGCCCACGTCCGGCAGGTGGCTCGCGATATCTGCCTGGTCCAATCGGTCAAAATGCAATGGTGATGCTGCAAATTCGGAAATCATATCATCGGCCACCTGCCGGTCACACTGCTTGCCAATATGCAACGCCCCGCGCGGCGAAAGAAAGCCATTTGGCGAAAAATCTGGCGGCGGCGCGGCCAGAAAATCACCTGATGCCGTTGTCAAAGGCTGGACATCCGGGCCGCCATAGCTTTCCGTCCAAAAGGCAACTGAGCGCCCTGTGGCATGATATCCCGGCTGCGCTTCGGCCTCTATCATGATAACCGAACGGCCGCCTGCAACCCTGGAAGCAATGCTGGCCCCGGCCATTCCTGCACCGATAATAGCTAAATCGAAATGAGTCATTCTACCGGTGCGTGCTGATCCAGAAAATCGCCCATTGCATTCAGGCATTGGTCACGCACGCCATCTTCTTCACGCAGCAATTCATGCGCCGCCTCTACCCCAAAGCATAACAGCTGCGAATTTGGCAGCCGCTTGTCATCGGCAATAATCCGTTTTGTACTGACAAGCTGATCTACCTTTGCCGCCATCAGCAATATGGGGCAGTTAACCGATTCAAGTCGCCCTGCTTCATCCAGCATGCGCGTTGATGCGATCGAGCGTTCCAGCCAATGCCAGCTTGGCGGGCCAAGCTTCACATCGGGTCGCTTCTCCCACCAGAACATCTCGTCATCATAGCGCCGCTTGCTATGCGTCAGGATTTTCCGCCGCAAGCTCATTGGCGACATCGGCTTCTCGCTCTCTTTCCATGCCAGCGTCTCCCCCTTGCCCCGCCGCACCATCCATTTGGTGAAAGCATGGGTCCAGGATATCGGCAATCCGCTGGATTTGATGCCGAGCATCGGCGCGCTCAGCATCGTTGCTTGTGGGTCTACCGCGCCTTCGACCAAAGCCCTCATCGCCAAATGCCCGCCCATACTATGGGCCGCCAGCACATGCGGGCCCAGGCTTTCAGCCTTCCAGCGCGTCCAGAAAAAGCGTAAATCGGCAATCCATGTCGAAAAATCATCTATATGGCCCATATTGCGATTTTCGACCATGCGACCCGAAAGCCCCTGCCCGCGCCAATCAATCGACGTAACCTTCCAACCTTGCTCGGCCCAATAATGCAGCGTTTCGAGATATTTTTCGTAATGATCACCACGACCAGGCAAAAATAACAGCGAACCGCGCGGTTTTTTACCGCTCCCCATCGATGGCCAGTCGATCCTCCGAATTTCCCAGCCATCTTCTGCCTGCCACCAGCTTTCAGTGGCCTCTTTCGGGATTTCGCGCCAGCGCAGATCCTGTTTTGTATCGGTCATGGTTACCTTTTGGTAAGCTCTATTGGTTAATCCACCGGCCCATGACCAGTGAAACACTCGCTTACGCGCTGCTTGGCAGCTTGGCAATTGCCCTTATATTCTCGGTATATTCCGATATCCGCTACCGGTTGATCTACAATAAGGTAACGATCGCGATAGCCGCAGCTGCGCCTGCATATTGGTATGCAACAGGTAGTTTTGGGATCGCCGACATCGGTCTGCATCTGCTTATCGGGGCGCTTGCTTTCGTCTTCTTCGCCGTCTTCTTTTACCTAGGTATGATGGGTGGCGGTGACGTGAAGCTTTTTGCAGCCTTATCTCTTTGGTTTCATTGGATAACTGTTATAAAAATGATCTTCTACGCATCGCTTGCGGGCGGCGCAGTAACCATTATATTTTTGATAATTCATAAAGTAAAACAACAAGATGGCCCTCCTCGTATTCCATATGGGGTCGCTATCGCTGTTGCTGGCCTTTGGGCCGTCAGTGAACGTTTATTTAACCATTTTGGATGAAAAGGGTTTTTCATTCAGGGGACCCATCAGGAGGCCTAGTTCGTCATGGATAGTAAAAAAGTAATCTTGCTCGTTGGTGCGCTGCTCGTAGCAGCAGTTACCGCCTTTGTAGCACGAAGCATGTTTTTCGGCGCGCCAGCTCCGAAAGCAAAGGCAGTCGCTAAGGCTGTTCCTACTGGTCCCGAGGTGCTTATTGCCACTCGCGCATTACCGGTTGGTACAATCATTACAGCAGGCAGCTTTCGCTACCAGCCATGGCCCAAAGAGCTAGTTGAACAGGCCTATTTCAATAAAAATGGCGAAACACCGCCTGATTTGAAAAAACTGGTCGGTACCGTTGTCCGCACCGCGATTACCGCGGGTCAACCCATTACCAAAGGCTCACTTGTATCGCCTGGCGATCGAGGCTTCCTCGCAGCGGCCCTTGGGCCCGGCATGCGTGCTGTTACAGTTCCTGTTTCATCGCTCACCGGCGTTGCCGGCTTTGTCTTCCCGGGCGACCGCGTCGATCTGGTGCTGACGCAGAGTCTCGAACAAAACATAGAAGTTGGTGGCCTCGACAAAGCGCCAAAGCTGAAAGTCGCTGAGACAATTATGCGGAACCTTCGTGTACTGGCTACCGACCAGCGCGCGCGCCCACGGAAAAACAAAAAAGGTAATGTTGTCGTAAAGAAATACAAACTTGTTACGCTTGAGGCAACTCCAGCATTAGCCGAGAAAATATCGGTCGCGTTGAGCATTGGTACTCTCAGCCTTTCACTTCGTTCTCTTGCCGAAAACCAAGCCGAGCTAGAACAAGCGCTGGCAAAAGGGGAAATCAATATCCCCGAAGGCGCTACACCCGAAGAAGAAGAAGAAATTCTGGCCAAGGCTCAAGCAGTTCAAACGCCTAGCGCGAAATTAAACGGCTTTACAAGCGGCGATCAAGTTTCCCGTTTTCAACCTCAGCTCCTGACCAGGAAGCTGCCGAAAAACGGGGTAGACGCCATTATCCAACAAAAGCAACTGACCAAGAAAGTCGAAGATATAGTGAAAGGCCCGAAGGTTCGCGTTTCACGCGGTGGCAGCGTCAGCGAAGTTCTACTGGACCGGAGATAATAACATGACCAGTTTCAAAAATATAAAATCCGGCATTGCGTCTATCGCGCTGGCCGCATCAATGAGCGCCGCAGTTAGCCTTGCAATCCCATCGGTTGCACATGCCCAATCTGCCAAAGATGCCCGCACGGTGACGCTATCTATCGGCCGCGGCCAACAGATTAATTTGCCGCGCGATATTGCCGACATTACGGTAACTTCCAGTAGCATCGCAGATGTCGAAGTTAAAACCGCACGGCAAATTTACATCCATGCTCGCAGCCCAGGCGAAACCACGGTTTATGCGACCGATGCGGCAGGCAAGAATGTAATGGTCATAAATGTCCGCGTTGGAAAAAACATCGACTCGCTGGAACAGATGCTGTCGCTGGCCATGCCCGAAGCAGACATAGTCGTAACAACAATGAACGGCGTAGTTTTGCTCACCGGAACGGTTGATCAACCAGAAGATACTGCAGAGGCAGAACGTCTGGTAAGCGCGTTTGTTGGCGGCGGCACCGAAGTTGTTAGCCGCTTGCGTACGGCGACACCACTTCAAGTAAATCTGCAGGTGCGCATTGCTGAAGTCAGCCGTTCACTGGCGAAAGAAATTAACGGTAACCTTGCAACACGTGACAGCGGCGGAAGCGGATTTTTATTCGGCGTTCAACGCGGACGTGATTTCGTGAATATCGGTGACCTAGACACCTCGGGACTTCCTACATTGGACGCTTCGGCACAGTTCGGGCTGCCCCCTGGTTCGCTTAGTTTGCCATTTGACCCAAATACAGGGCGCTTTGTAACGAGCGGAACACAGTTTGATTTCAACAAGTTAACTGGCGGCAATATCCTGCAAGCAGCGGGACGCCTTTTCGGTCTCGACGTAGCGGCTGCATTTGACTTGTCCGAACGTGCCGGCCTTGCCACCACTTTGGCAACGCCAAACTTGACCACAGTATCAGGTGAAACGGCATCATTTCAGGCAGGCGGCAGCTTCCCGATCCCTACTTCTTCCGGGCTCGGCGCAACGTCAGTACAGTTCCAGAATTACGGTGTGTTGCTCACCTACACGCCAACCGTACTCTCGGACGGACGTATTTCACTTCGCGTAAAACCTGAAGTGTCAGATATTTCGTCACAGGGTGCCGTTCGTATCAACGGTTTTGAAATTCCCGCGATTACAACTCGTACGGTTGAAACAACTGTTGAGCTGGGTTCTGGCCAAAGCATGATGATTGCGGGACTGATGTCCAACAGCATGCAAAGCTCGATAGACAAGGTACCTGGTGCAGGTGACCTTCCAATCATCGGTTCACTTTTCCGCTCAAACGGTTGGAGAAAGAACGAAACCGAGTTGGTAATCGTCATTACACCTTACTTGGTGAAACCGACCGATGGCAACAAAATCAAGCTGCCAACAGACGGCTTTAACTCGCCGAATGATCTTGAGCGCGTGATCCTCAACAAATGGAATACCGACAAGGGCCCGGAAAGCCGTCCGGCTCCAACTGTTGCGCCATCAGCAGCAAGTTCACCCGAATTCAGCGCAGTAAAAAAACAGGCACCAGCCGTTAAATCTGCTTCGAAGAAAAAAAGTTCCAAAAAGCAAGCCAAGGCGTCGGCGCCCGGCTTTAGCTTCGAATAATTGGCCGGTTTCAGGAGAATAGACATGCAAAAGCATAAATACATACTTGCAGCATCACTCGCTTTCACGCTGGCTGGCTGCGGAGCAATGGGCGAAAATACTAGCCTATATTCAACAAATCAGCCGGTGGTTACACGGACCAATTTTGCGATAGATCTGAATGTCGATAGCAACGGAATTTCCGCACCAGAAAAGGCTCGCGTTTCCGAATGGTTTGAAGCGCTGGATCTGGGCTATGGTGATCGTGTCGCACTTGATTTTGGCGGAGGCTATCCCAGCGCCGCGGCAAAACAAGATGTGGCTGACCTGGCCGCAACGCGCGGATTGCTTGTTGTGAAGACCGCACCGGTAACACAGGGTAATGTGTACCCTGGCACTGTAAGAGTAGTCGTCACGCGGTCTGAAGCGTCGGTACCGGATTGCGGCAAATGGACGAAATTTAGCGATACCAATTACAACAGCTACACGCATCCAAACTATGGCTGTGCAACCAATAGCAATTTGGCCTCAATGGTCGCTGATCCAGAAGACCTGATCAGCGGCAAAAAAGCCGATCCGAACAGGAATGGCAGCGGAAACAACGCTATCAACACTCATCGTAGAAGAACTTCTGGAGGTAATCCATGAACGCGCCTTGGAAAGCTAACGCAGCGGGAAGCCGCGATCCATTTAACGCATTTGTTTGCGACGACCAGACGCTCGACACCATTCGAGGTGTTTGCGACGAAATGGGGTGGAGCCAGGAACAAGCAAATAAGGGCGGCCTGCGCAATGCAACGCAGTCACTTTCAGTTTCTGCCAGCCCGCAAATATTGATGGTCGATCTGTCGGAATCCGGCGATCCAATCAACGATATTAATTCACTGGCTGAAGTATGCGAGCCCGGCACAGTCGTTATCGCACTTGGCCAGGTGAATGATGTTCGTCTTTATCGTGACCTTCTGATGTCTGGTCTTCAGGATTATTTGCTGAAGCCGATCAATCCAGATGCCATCCGCGATGCAATTAGTCAGGCACAAGCCACTCTTAATGCGCCGAAGAACGATGATGGAAAAGGCGATCGCCCTCACATCTCCATCGGCGTTGTAGGCGCTAGGGGCGGAGTAGGTGTATCAACAATCGCTGCATCGCTAGCATGGTCGCTTTCTAACCGCATTGAACATACCACTGGTTTGCTCGATCTCGACGTTCATTTCGGCACCGCTGCAATGGCTCTCGACCTTGAACCTGGTCGTGGTTTGACAGATGCTATCGATAACCCAAGCCGCATCGATGGCTTGTTTATCGAACGTGCAATGATCAAAGCCAATGACAAACTGTCAATTTTGTCAGCGGAAGCACCGATGACAGATCCTGTTATGTCTGATGGGTCAGCATTCTACCAGTTGCAGGAAGAATTGCGAGCTGCATTTGAAAATACCGTTATCGATCTGCCGCGCAACATGCTGATTTCCTATCCGCATTTGATCCACGATATTAACGTGCTTGTCGTAACAACCGAATTCACGCTTGCTGCGGCTCGCGACACAATTCGCCTGCTGGCATGGGCCAAAACAAATGCCCCGCATTGCAAGGTGATGTTGGTCGCCAACCAAGTGCAAGGATCCACTGCGGAAATTAGCCGCAAGGATTTTGAAACAACCGTTGAAGCGAAGATCGATCTGGTAATCCCAGCCGATCCGAAAGCAACTTCTCAGGCCGCAAAATTGGGTAAGCCCGTTGTAGAGGCTTCGAAAAACGCCAAGGTTTCGAACGCGATATCTTCGCTTGCCGACAAAATTCTTTCAGCCGCCGAAGACGAAGTTGAAGACGGTGATGATGGCGATGATTCCGGCAAGAAATCGAAAAAGTCCAAAGGCGGGCTCAAATCGCTTTTGGCGAGAAAATCGAAGTAATTGATAATCGCAAAACTTGATCTGACTACTGATCATAGATTTGAAAGAGGATAGCAAGGCGCTGATATGCAACTATTACTTATCATCATAGCCGAAATTGCGGTTTTCTCGATCGTTGCCTATTTCGTACTTGGCGGCAATCGGAATGCGACAAAACGTATCAAATCGATCAAGGAACGGCATGCAGCAAGCGCCGATTCAATAGTCGAAAACCAAATGAAGAAAGCGATTGCGCAGCGCAAACCAATATCCTTTGCCGCTGGCACAGAAATGAGCCGAATGGACCGGCTGCGGCTGCGTTTGGCCCAGTCAGGGAAACAATGGACGGTTAAGCAATATTTCTCGGTTTGCGCCGCGATCATCCTTGTCGTAACGGCCGCAATCTATTTTAAAGGCGCGCCGCTTTATCTCGGCCTTGCGATTGGCCTGCTGCTCGGTGCCGCTCTGCCGCATATGGTGGTCGGATTTTTAATTAGCAAACGACTGAACAAATTTACGTCGAGTTTTCCTGACGCAATTGAACTGCTGGTTCGCGGGCTTCGGTCTGGCCTTCCGGTTGGCGAAACCCTTGCTGTTATCGCCAACGAAATTCCGGGTCCTGTCGGCGAAGAATTCAAGATGGTTGTTGAAAAGATCAAAATCGGGAAACCGATGGAAGATGCTCTACAGGATACGGCAGAACGCTTGGGTACGCCCGAGTTCCAGTTTTTTGTTATTACGCTCGCTATTCAGCGTGAAACCGGCGGTAACTTGGCCGAAACATTGTCCAATCTTGCCGAAGTATTGCGCAAACGCGCGCAGATGAAACTGAAAATCAAAGCAATGTCTTCAGAATCAAAGGCATCGGCTTATATCGTTGGCTCGTTACCATTTATCGTTTTCGGCCTCGTCTGGTCAGTCAACCCGACCTATCTTGGCGGATTTTTCTACGAACCACGCCTGATTATTGCCGGCTTGATTGGCATGGTGTGGATGGCAATTGGCGTCGGAATTATGGCCAAAATGGTCAACTTTGAAATCTGATGGGAGGGGTAGATCATATGTTTTTAGCAACTATCGCCAGCCCGAAACTATATGGAATTGACGTCTTTTTCGTCGGTGCCATTATGGCAGCCATTGCGACGGCAGCCGTTCTAACGGCCATATATGCGGCAGTTACCGTCAAAGATCCAATGGCAAAGCGCGTCAAGGCGCTGAGTGAACGCCGGGAGCAATTGAAAGCCGGTATCACCGCGACAACAGCCAAAAAACGCGCAAAGCTGGTCCGCAAATCCGAAACAACAGACCGGATGCGTACCTTCCTGAATTCACTTAAGGTACTTCAAGAAGATCAGGTCAAAGACGTTCAGCAAAAGCTCGCGCAAGCCGGTATCCGCCGGAAAGAACTAGCTGTCGGTATCATTTTCAGCCGCCTTATCATGCCCATCATTCTGGGCGGCGGTGCGGCGCTTTGGATTTATGGCTTTGGCGGCCTTGCCGATTGGACACCGATCAAGAAGTTTGCGGTTTTCGCTGGTTTTACCATCCTTGGATATAAAGGTGCCGACCTATATTTGGGCAACCTCGTTGCAAAACGCACAGATGCTATTCGCAAAGGCTTGCCCGACGCGCTCGACCTGTTGGTCATTTGCGCCGAAGCTGGTCTGACCGTGGACGTCGCGTTTAACCGCGTTGCAAAAGAATTGGGACGCGGCTTTCCAGAACTTGGTGACGAGTTTGCGTTGACCGCAATCGAGCTGGGCTTCCTTACAGAACGCCGCCAGGCTTTTGAAAATCTGGCCTACCGCGTCGATCTGGAAGCTATGAAGGGCGTGGTCACAACCATGATCCAGACCGAAAAATACGGTACACCGCTGGCATCTGCTCTGCGCGTACTTTCGGCCGAATTCCGTAACGACCGCATGATGCGTGCAGAAGAAAAAGCCGCGCGTCTTCCCGCGATCATGACCGTGCCGCTGATCCTCTTCATTCTGCCAACGCTATTTATCGTTATTCTTGGCCCGGCAGCTTGCTCAATCAGCGATGCGTTCATCAACGGATAGCTTGATTTAAAGAGCATATCGGTTCGCCCCGAAATAATAACAGGAAAGGCGGAGCATTTGCTTCGCCTTTTCTTTTGCGCAAACGATGCTTGACGATTGTACCAAAATAGCGATGTTGCGGGCCAGTATGCAAATTTTACCAAGATCAGCGGCCAAGCGGCGATTGATGATGTCACTGGCATCGGCTGCGCTGCTGCTTGGCGGCGGCCCGGCAGCCACCAGCCAAAATCGCGGGCAAGTCACGCAAGCGGAACGCGGATATTTCGTGGAGCAAAATCGCACCGCGAACTGGTATTTTGATCAACAGTCAAAGGTCGTGAATGCGGTAAAAGCGGTCAAACCAGGACGAAAGGGCGTGATCGAGGCCTTCGTTGTGGTCGCTGGAATTGACGCAGATCCTGTATTTGGCCGCGAAGCCTCCGCTACAGCCAAAGTCTTGACCCGGCGTTTTCGCGCCCAGGGAAGAACAATAACATTGTCGGCTGGTAACGGCGCGGGCAAACAGGCAAACGCACATGGCTCACCAGCCAATCTTTGGGCGGTATTGGCAGGCGTTGCATCGAAGATGAACCGCGATGAAGATGTGCTGATACTCTATACAACTAGCCATGGCGGCAAGAAAGTTGGCCTGATCTATAAAGACGGACAGAGCGGCTTTGGTATGATTGCGCCGAACCATATGCAGCGGATGCTTAAAGGCCTAGGCATCAAACGCAAGTTGGTGATGATTTCGGCCTGCTATTCAGGCGAATTTATTCCGGCATTGCTAAACGATGATAGTGTTATCATCACTGCCGCATCATCCATCAAAACCTCCTTCGGCTGCAATCCGGGGAATGATTGGACCTTCTTTGGCGATGCGTTGATCAACCAGTCGATGCGCGAAGGCCTGCCTCTTGTGGCAACCAAAAATGCCGCGTTTCGCAAAATTTCGGAATGGGAACTGGGCAATGGCCTGACACCTTCCGAACCGCAATATTATGCTGGTGCGGATAGCAAAAAATGGCTGTCCGCGCTGGAAAACCGGATGCCGCGGGCGCGTACCAAACCTGTCGGCACTCCCGCGATCGCAGTGCTCAAAAAACCTATGCCGGCTAAACAGCCTTAGCTAGGCTTCAGGGTCGTTATGCAGCCAGTCCGCATGACGCGGCGCTTTTTTGGTTTTGCTCCATTCATCCAGCATCATCGGTGCCACACGTTTCAATTCGGCATGCTGTTCATCGGTACCGATGTTGCAGGCCAGTTCCAGCCGGTGGCCATTAGGGTCGAAGAAATAGATCGAGCGAAAAATACCATGATAGGTTGGCCCAAGAACTTCTATCCCCTGCCCTTCAAGATGCACCTTCGCACCGTTTAGCGCGTCCATATCGGGCACTTCAAACGCGATATGCTGCACCCATTCCGGGGTATTTGCATCGCGGCCCATTTCGGGTTGCTCAGGCAATTCAAAAAATGCAATGACATTGCCCCCGCCGCAATCGAGGAAGATATGCATATAGGGATCATAGGCGCCGGTTGACGGCACATGATCTTCGGAAAAAGCCGTGGTAAATTCCATGCCCAGATTGTCGCGATACCAATCGGCGGTTTCTTTCGCATCTTTGCAGCGATAGGCGACATGATGAATGCGGCTCAGGGCAAATGGCAGGCTCATTCTGCCGGTTCCTTTGCGGCCTCGTCCACCTGCAGCGCGCCGCGCTTGATCTGGTCACGTTCCATACTTTCGAAAAGCGCCTTGAAATTACCCTCGCCAAAGCCATCATCGCCCTTACGCTGAATAAATTCAAAGAAGACAGGGCCAACTTGCGCTTCTGCAAAAATCTGCAGCAGCAAACGAGGCTGATCATTTTCGGTGGTGCCATCGAGCAAGATACCGCGCGTCTGCAGCGCATTCACATCTTCACCGTGACCCGGAAGCCGCTCGTCCAACATTTCATAATAGGTTTCGGGCGGTGCCGTCATGAATGGCACGCCATATTCTTTTAACCGGTCCCAGCATGCAGTGAGGTCATCACAAATCAGCGCGATATGCTGAATACCTTCGCCGTTAAATTCGCGTAGGAATTCCTCAATCTGGCCTTTGCCGCCTTCGCCTTCCTCATTCAGCGGGATACGGATTTTTCCATCCGGCGCGGTAAGTGCTTTGGAAGTCAGACCGGTATATTCGCCCTTGATATCGAAAAAGCGGACCTCCCGGAAATTAAAGAGCGTCTCATAATAATCCGCCCAATATTTCATCCGGCCATTATAAACATTATGCGTCAGGTGATCGATAATATCGAAACCGGCCCCGGCTGGCACTTTTTCAACGCCGGGCAGATATTCAAAATCAATGTCATAGATCGACAATTCATCGCCGTAACGATCAACCAGATAGACAATCGCACCGCCAATACCGCGGATCGCCGGGATATGCAGCTCCATCGGGCCGGTTTCGACCTGTACCGGTTCTGCGCCGCGCTTCAGCAATTCTGCATATGCCTTGCGGGCATCCTTTACGCGGAAGGCCATACCACAAGCCGAAGGACCATGCTCACGCGCGAAATACCAAGCGGCAGAGCGCGGCTCATAATTTGCAATCAGGTTAATTCCGCCCTGACGCCATAGATCGACATTCTTGCTGCGATGCGAAGCGACATGGGTAAAACCCATCGCCTTGAATACAGGTTCAAGCGATCCTTTTTCAGGCGCGCAGAATTCCACAAATTCAAAGCCGTCTAGCCCAAGCGGGTTGTCAAAAAGGTCTGCCATCACATGCTCCAGAATATATGAGAATCAAGCCAAGGTCTGGCTTTCGCTATTTAGTATCAAATGTAACTAGTTTTTGCAAGCGAGACTTGCGCCGTTACACAACAATCTATTCAGCTCCGCTCGCCATCAATTTCATCGACTAGATGGCGGAGCTTCTCCAGAGTAGCCGACAGTTTCCCTGCCTCGCCCGATCCCAAGACAGCCTCAAGTTGACTTTCAATTGCAAGCGCTTGCGGTACAATCTCGTCATACAGCGCGCGGCCCTCGCTCGTCAGCGCCAAGTGATGTGATCTGCCATCGGCTTTATTCGGTGCGCGCCCGACAAGACCGCGTTCGTCGAGCACTTTGGTTGCGCGATTAACCGTTACCTTATCCATTGCGGTCGCCGCTACTAACTCCCGCTGCGTCACGCTCTCAACCTCACCCAACACCGCCATAACACGCCATTCGGGGATCTTGAGCCCAAAGCGCACGCGGTAGGCGCGCGCGATCAAATCGCTCACCGCATTCGAAGTAATCGAGAGCTGATAGGGAAGAAATTCCGCCAGACGGAGATGCGTGTCGTTCATTCGGGTAACCTATTACAGTTTGACGCGCAGGCCAAGCCACAGGGTTCGCGGTGTGGCCCGTTCGATAATGCCGCTGCCGGAAACACCCGCTTGCACCTCTGCATTGAACAGGTTCTCGCCATAGGCTTCGAGCCACAAATTATCGATTAGATTTACCTCAATAATCGCATCAAGGGTCAGAGCATCGCGAAGGCTACGGCTATTTGCATCATTTTCGAATTGCCGGCCAATATACCGGAGATTGATGCCCATATTATATTCTGCCAGATCATTGCGCCGACCAAACTCAACGGCGATATTTGCCGAATGTTCAGGCACCTGCGCGGGTCGTAGCCCGTCCAATGCCGCAGCGGTTCCGGTCTGACGGACGCAGGTACTGGCAACATAACCAATGGCAATAAATGTTCCGCCCAATACAACACTTGTTGCAATTAATCGACTCAGATCAACGATGCCCTGAGGTCCCACATTTTGCCCAATGAGAAAGGCTATTGCACCCGCAAATCCGTAGCCAAAAATGACCGCCATCGCCAACACACA
>CAKZNA010000272.1 GCA_937129355.1 uncultured Sphingomonadales bacterium
AACCGTGAGGGTATCCGCGTAAACACAATCCTGCCCGGCATTTTTGACACGCCCCTGCTTGCCGGTGCGCCGCAAAATGTGCGCGATGCATTGTCGGCTTCGGTTCCATTTCCAAAGCGTTTGGGCCAGCCTGATGAATATGCGAAGCTTGCCATGTGCATGATCGAAACCGGATATTTCAACGGCGAAGATGTGCGGCTTGATGGCGCAATTCGCATGGCGCCGCGCTAGGATAGCGTATGACCGACTTCACCCAGATACTGTATGATGTCGCGGATGGTGTGGCGACGATAACGCTGCACCGTCCCGACAAGATGAATGCCTTTACCGGCACCATGATGCAGGAAATGGTGAAGGCTTTTGATCTGGTCGATGCGGATGATGATGTCCGCGCTGTAATCGTTACTGGCCACGGCGACCGCGCCTTTTGCGCTGGTGCTGATTTGACCCCCGATGGTGGCGGGCAGGTTTTTGCCAGCGGTGATGCGGTGGAATCGCTTTCCGATGAACGCGTCCGCGATTCTGGCGGGCGGCTGACGCTGCGGATATTTGAATGCAAGAAGCCGGTGATCGCTGCCGTCAACGGCGTCGCGGTTGGCATTGGCGCAACGATGCAGCTTGCGATGGATATACGGCTCGCGAGTGAAACGGCGCGCTTTGGCTTTGTCTTTGCGCGGCGCGGGATCGTTCCCGAAGCTGCCTCCAGCTGGTTCTTGCCGCGCTTGGTGGGTATGCAACAGGCGCTTGAATGGTGCATGACCGGACGGGTGTTTGATGCACAGGAAGCATTGGATGGCGGTCTTGTTCGTTCATTACACGCACCTGAAGATTTGCTACCCGCAGCTCAAAAGCTGGCGCGCGAAATCGCCGATAATACCGCCCCTGTTTCGGTTGCACTAACGCGTCAAATGTTGTGGCGGCTTTCGGCAGAGAAGCATCCAATGGAGGCGCACAAGATTGACAGTAAAGCGATCTATCGCCGTTCCAGATCGGGCGATGCGAAGGAAGGCATCACGAGCTTCCTTGAAAAACGCGATCCGGTCTATCCGGATAAGGTTTCTGCTGATATGCCCGATTTCTTTCCGTGGTGGGATGATCCGGAATATAGCTGATAGTGTCTCGGGGGAAGATAGCTATGTCAAAGCAAGCCAATGATAGTGCCGACAATGCTGGCGCACGTGACCAGCTGCTGGAATCGGCATGCCAGATTATGCGCGACGGCGATGCGGTGGATTTATCGCTTTCCGAATTGTCGCTGCGCTCGGGCCTGAACAGCGCGCTGGTTAAATATTATTTCGGCAATAAAAACGGTTTGATGCTTGCGCTTCTCGAACGCGATATGGGCAATATCGTGAAGCAACTCGATGCGTTGGTCGCAAAGGAAATGGAACCTGAAGATAAGTTGCGCCTGCATATCGGGGCAGTCATTGATACCTATTACACGTTTCCATATTTGAACCGGCTGTTGATGCGCATGATCCGGGACAGCGCGCCTTCGGAAGCCAAGAGGATTGCTGAGTTATATTTAAAGCCCCTTTCAAAAGATTATGCTGCGCTCATTGCCGAAGGGGTTAAGGCTGGCAAATTCCGCGATGTCGATCCGCAGCTATTCTATTTCACCGTCACGGGTGCTGCCGACCGTTTCTTCAACGCGCGGCAGGTATTGAAACATTGCTATGATCAGCATGAGGTGAGTGAGGAATTGCGAGACAATTACCGCGAGCATACAATTGATATCATCATGCGCGGCTTGCTGAAATAGACGTCTAGCCTTCCGCTTCCTTACGTCCCAAAACCTCCGCATTGTCCGCGCCCAATGTCGGCGGGTCAGCATATATATTGGCCGGGCTTTTTGAATAATGCACCGGATGGCTGATGCTGCGATATTTGCCCGCTGCCTCGCTCTCGCGCTCTTCCCAGAACCCTGATTGCTGTAAATGCGGGTCGGTCAGTACTTCGGGCATCCGGTTATAACGCATGGCCGGTACATTATGTTCATCTAGCAGAGTGAGCCATTCCTCGCTGGTCTTGGTCGACGCGATTTCCTCGATCAGGCCATAAAGCTCGGTAGTATTTTTCGTGCGTTCTGAATAGGTCGCAAATCGGGGGTCTTTAAACACATCCGGTTTGCCGCCCAATTTGAAGAAAATCTCCCACTGCGCGTCGTTATAAGGAACGAGGCCGATATAGCCGTCTTTGGTCGGATAGGGTTTGCGATTGGCATTGATCGATCGCGTATAGGCGAGACGGCCATTGCCGGGGATGAAGGTTTCACCCCATAGATTTTCGACCATGTTGAACCATGTGAAGGCTTCAAACATCGGCACCTGTACAAATTGCCCTTCGCCGGTTTTCTCCCGGTGATAAAGCGCAGCAAGTGTCGCATTGCTCGCGAATAATCCAACGGTTTTATCGGCTATCAACCCCGGTGCATAAAGCGGCCTTCCGCTATCGCCGCGCATTTCGGAAAGCGCGGCAAAGCCCGATGCACATTGGATCAGATCGTCATAAGCCTGCCGGTGCGCATATTCGCCGTCTTTTCCAAATCCCGCGCAATGCACATATACGATTTCCGGATTGATCGCCTTGACGCTCTCATAGTCCAGACCAAGCCGCTCCATTCCCGCCATCCGGACATTATGGAAAAACACATCGGCGGATTCCAGCAAGCCGATAAGTGCGGCCTTATCCTCGTCGCGCTTTGCATTCAACGTGACCGATTTTTTGTTGCGGTTAAGCGAGGTGAAAATCGGCCCCAAGTCGCCCGTTGGACTGTCGCCGGCATGGCGCATCATATCGCCCGCAAATTTGCCATCGCCATTTTCAACCTTGATAACTTCGGCGCCCAGATCGGCGAAATTTACCGTGGCAAACGGTCCCAGAACGACGCTCGACATATCAACGACTTTCAAACCCTTTAGCGGTCCGGTCGGTTCGGTATCCCATTTCAGATTTGGCCAATTCGCCATGTCGTCACTCTCCTCAATTGGCTTTTACGCTTGCAACTGCCTCTCGCATATTTAATCGTGCAGTTAAAGTAAAAGAGGAAGCGTAAGCGATGAGTGATTTTGATCCGAAAGCCCCCGTGATTGTCGGCGCTGGAGAGGCAAGCAAGCAGGCGATGGCGGCTGATTGGACATCCCCCTGTGAGCTTGCCAGCACGGCGATCAAAGTGGCGTTGGCCGATAGTGGACAAGCGGCGGGGCTTGTGGAGGCCGTCGATTGTGTCGCCGCTATCCGCACTTTTGAAGATAGCGGTGTTTCGATGGGCACCGGTTCGCCTGATAATGCGCCCGATGCCTATGCAAAGGCCGCCGGGCTGTCGCCGGAGAAGCTGATCTACGCGGATGTTGGCGGGCAAAGTCCGCAAGGCTTGGTCAACGATCTAGCGGGCGCATTGCATCGCGGTGAGATTCAGGCAGCGGTCATTTCAGGCGCTGAAGCGATGGGCAGCGCGAAACGCGCGCGCAAGGAAGGCCGCAAGCTTGATTGGAGTGCGCAGTCGGACCACGATTTTGACAATCGCCTGTCCGACTTTCCAATATTGAGCCGTGCGGAGATCCGCCACGGGATTATTTCGATGCCGCTAGCCTATAGCTTGATTGAAAATGCGCGGCGTATCGAACGTGGTTTGGACGCGGATGCCTATGAAAGCGAAATGGCGCAGCTTTGGTCTGCCTTTTCCGCAAAGTCGCAGGCCCGCGAACGTGCGCAATTCCCGCGCGACTGGAACGCGGCGGAATTATGCGATGATGCAAATGGTAATTATCAGCTGACGAGCGTCTATCGCCGCTGGATGGTTGCGCAGGATGCGGTTGATGTGGGCGCTGCCTGTATCCTCACCACGGCTGGCAAGGCACGCGAATTGGGGATAGCCGATGACAGGATGGTCTGGCTAGCGGGTGCGGGCGAGGCCAAAGAACCACCCTATAGCGAGCGTAGCAATCTGTCTGGATCGGATGCGCAGGTTTTTGCCGTAGAT
>CAKZNA010000273.1 GCA_937129355.1 uncultured Sphingomonadales bacterium
GCCACTGTGCTGACATCAAAATACAGCCCGCTTTCCAATTCATAGCAATGTTTGTCGGCAATCGCCTTGCCCCATTCGATCATGGCATCAACATAGTCGGTTGCCTTGGGATGGGCGGGCTTGCGAATGTTCAAACGCGCAAGATCGCCCTCAAAATCTTCCTGATATTCGCGAGCAATATCCCATGCGGACTTGCCGGCACGTGCCGCCGCCTTCTCCATTTTGTCGTCGCCCGCATCGGCATCCGATGTCAGATGGCCTACGTCAGTTATATTGATAACCTGCGTCAGCTTATAGCCCTTGAACGACAGCGCTCGGCCCAGCGTATCAGCAAACACATCGCCGCGCCTATTGCCAACATGCTGATACTTATACACCGTCGGCCCACACGTATAAACGCGCGCTTCGCCCTCGTGAATGGGTTCGAAGGTCTCCAGTTCGCGCGTCAGGCTGTTAAAGAGTTTGAGTTCAGACATTGCGTGAAGCGATGGCGCAGCGGTGAAAGGAGGTCAAGAGTTGCGTTGCTGCGGATCAGTGTCATTTCAACCGCCGGCGCGGCGCAATCATTGACTTGTGTGTATTAGTCACATAACACGGCAATGCAGATAGGAGAGCGCATATGTCATCTGGCGATAGTATCAATAAAACAGGATTGGCACGATTGGTTGGTTTGGCGCTGCTGGGCACGGTGATCGCCGGAGCGATTTCAGCCTTCTTTGTGGCAGAAGGAATAGATATAAACCTGTCGGCAGATGTGGTGGCTACGGCTGGCAATATGCTGGAGGCGGAACAAAGCCTGAGGGCGAAAGCCTATCTTGCGATCATCGTTTTCTTGCTTGAAGCTTTTATAGTTGCGGGATTTTTCGTCTTGCTACGCCCTGTCGGAGAGATTGTTGCGGCCGTCAGCACGATTACAGGGGTCACTTCTGCAATACTTATCATCATCGGTGCGGTATTTGCCCTGAACGCCGCCGAGATAGCGGGCAACCCTGCTTATGCAAATATCCTTGCCGATGAGAAACAGCGGATGCTCCTGTCGGGCCTACAGGCTACTTCGGATTATACCTCTTTTCACTTGGGGTTGGTGCTGGGAATGATAGCGAAAACCGGGTTTTACTATCTATTGTTCAGGTCCTCCATGATACCAAAGATTATCGCTGGCTGGGGGATTTTTGCTTCCCTGTTTGTCGCAACAACAATCGTGGCGCGTGACTTTATACCGGTGCTCGGACACACAGGCATTACAGTATCATTCATGGCCGCGAATATGATTACGCTGTTCAGCACCAGCGTTTATTTGCTGATCTACGGGGTGAGGAAGATATAGATTTTCTTTTTTTTTTAGAATAGCAAATCCGTTTCGGCCTACGAATCAGCCTTCACCAACCCCGCCAATCGACAACATCGCTCACCGGCGCGCGTGGGCGCTCGAAATTATTGATCGGGTCGCTCTCATCACGATAGCCGATGGCCATGCCGCAAAAGAAAATATGATCGTCACCGACATTCAGCAATTCGCGCATATAAGTGCCATACATCGCCCAGATTTCCTGTGCGCAGCTATCCAGCCCCTCTTCGCGCAGCAGGATCATCACCGTCTGCAACCACATGCCCATATCGCTCCATTGCGGCGGGCCCATATATTTGGGCGTATAGGTAAATAGCTGCACCGGAGCACCGAAACTGTCCCAGTTTTTAAACATTTGCGCTATGCGGCCCGCACCATCTTCGCGCGCCAGACCGACCGCATCAAACATCGCCTTGCCAATCGCGCGGCGCTGGTCCTCATAACGGCCATCCAGTCCCTCGGGATAGATCGCATATTCATGGCCCTCACCCATCGGTGCGGCTTTCGCCTTTTCCTTGATCTTCGCCGTTATGTCGGCCAGCTGATCACCGGTCACAAGGATTGCATTCCAAGGCTGCGTATTCCCGCCCGATGCGGCAAGTTGCGCCTTTTCAAGCACGCGTTCCAGCTTTTCGCGTTCCACGGGTTTGTCGATGAATTGCCGGACAGAACGGCGTGATGTTACGGCTTCAGATACGTTCAAAATGCCCTCCCGATAATTGACCAGTTAACTCATGCCAATACTGCGCAAAAAGGCAAGCGCATTGCTATCGTCTCGAAGGTAACTTGCCCGGTTTTCAGAGCCAGCGCCGCGTATGATTTTGATATTGTTCATAATCATCGCCAAATATGTCCTTGGACGCTGCTTCTTCGAACGGAATATACCAATAATTGGCGAGCAGAAAGAAAGCTGCCGGCGCTAGAAAGGCGCACCATAAATTGACCATCAATGACGCAGCTACCAGCAACAGTGTGAAGCCTAAATACATGGGGTTCCGGCTCATTCTAAACAAGCCATCGGTTACCAGATTTCTTGGCTGGTCGAAGGTCATGATCTCGGAATCATTCCGGTTGAACTGTATCCGCGCGCCAATGAGAAAAATCAATCCGACTGCAACAATAAAGGCAACTTCTACAAGCGGGACTCCGCTTTGGTGAACTTGTCCAAGTGTTTGCGGATGAATTAGGGATAGCAATGTCAGCGCGGCCAACAGAATCAGGAAAATAAAAGGGGGTAGCAATTTTGGCATTTCAAACTCCTCTCGATAGGTTGCAAAGAAGGACTTATATCAAAGCATGCCAAAAATCTAGTGCTGCTGGCCCTCACTCCTCATCAAACAATCCGGCCAGCTGCTCAATCATCGTCCCGCCCAGCTGCTCTGCATCCATAATTGTCACGGCACGCTTATAATATCGCGTGACATCATGGCCGATGCCGATGGCGACCAATTGCACCGGGCTGCGTGTTTCGATCCAGTTGATCATGCCGCGCAGATGTTGTTCCAGATAGCCGCCATTATTGACCGACAGCGTGCTGTCATCGACCGGCGCTCCATCGGAAATCACCATCATGATGCGGCGGTCTTCGGGCCGCGCGAGCAGGCGGTTATGCGCCCACATGAGCGCCTCACCATCGATATTCTCTTTGAGCAAACCTTCGCGCATCATCAGGCCCAGATTACGTTTGGCATGCCGCCAAGGCTCGTCGGCTTTCTTATAGATAATATGGCGCAAATCGTTGAGCCGCCCGGGCATTGCTGGGCGACCTGAATTAAGCCAATCCTCACGCGCTTGCCCGCCTTTCCAAGCGCGGGTGGTGAAGCCGAGTATTTCGGTTTTCACGCCGCAGCGTTCCAGCGTGCGTGCCATAATATCGGCGCTAATCGCGGCGATGGAAATGGGCCTTCCGCGCATGGAGCCGCTATTGTCTATGAGCAGCGTCACAACCGTATCGCGAAATTCGGTTTCGCGTTCGACCTTATAGGATAGCGAATGCCCCGGCTGCGTCACCACGCGGGCGAGGCGGGCGGCATCGAGCAAGCCTTCTTCCTGATCAAAATCCCAGCTGCGGTTCTGCTGTGCCATCAACCGGCGTTGCAATCGGTTCGCGAGTTTCGTCACCGCGCCTTGAAGCGAAGCAAGCTGCATATCGAGATAGTCGCGCAGGCGGTCTAGCTCTTCCTCGTCGGCCAGTTCCGGTGCGGTGATCACCTCGTCATATTTGGTCGTCCATGCTTTATATTCGGTGGTGGGTGCATTGTCCCAATTGCGTCGCTGCGGGTTGACGGGCTGCATGCCCTCGTCGCCCATGTCGCCTTCCTGACCTTCCTCGCCGTCCATCTCGGATTGCTCGGCTTCGCCATCCTCGTCTTCGCCGTCACCTTCCTGCGGTTCGGCGCGGGCGTCGCTCTGGCCATCTTCGCCCTGTTCCTGCTCGTCCTGACCTTCGTCCTGGTCTTGACCATCTTCATCATCCTCGCCGCCATCATCATCGGACGGGTCAATATCGCCTTCGGTCAGGTCGAGATGTTCGAGCAAAGATTGCGTCAATGCAGCAAAGGCATTTTGATCATCCAGCGCCATGCCCAAAGCATCGAGATCGCTACCGGCTTTTTCCTCTATCCAATCGCGCAGCATGTCGACGCCTTCGGATGCAGCCCTGGGGACCGGCGCACCGGTCAGCCGTTCGCGTACGATCAATGAAAGCGCGGTAGAGATCGGCACTTCATCTTTTGCCTGTGCACGGGTGATCGGATCGGTACGCAGCCGCATATCGAGCGCATGGTCGAGATTCGCGGCAACACCCGACATAGACCGCGTGCCCAGTGCTTCGATACGCGCGGTTTCCACCGCATCAAATGATGCCGCCGCCAATGCTTCGGCCGGCCGCAGCGCTGCGTGCCGAACCGCATCATGATGTTTCAGGCGCAACGCGAAACTATCGCTAAACCCGCGCGCTTCGGCGACTTGCTCGGGCGGCAGGCTGCGTCCCGGCATCGGCACGCGCATATTGTTGCCGCTCTGCGAAGGTGCATCTGCGGTGAAGGCAAGCTCCACTTCCGGCTCACTCGCCAGCGCGCGCGCCGTGCCCGTGAGCACGGATTTAAATTCATCGAGAGGCGTCTTGTCGGACATAATCACGCTTCACTAAGCGGATTTGACGCAGATTTGAAAGCATTATTGTCGTTGATATTTTGGGTGCTGATGCCGCTCGATTGTGCGGGCGCTCACGACCATTCGAGATTAGCCTGGGGACCGCGCTCAAGATAACTGGACAGCACCACATGGCTGCGCGTGCTGGTAACATCTCCAGGTTTGCGTATCTGTGCGAGAAGTTCTTCCAAACTGCTTGCATCCTGGCATCTGACTTTCAGAAGCAAGCAGGAATCGCCGGCAACGCTGTGTATTTCTTCAACGTCACGATGCTCCGCAAGTGTTGCATATCTATCTCTTCCGCCAAGGCCGGTAAGGCTGACATGAATGAAGGCCAGAAAGGGCCGCCCGATCTTGCTGCCATTCAGCTTGACCGTGTTGCGCTCTATCACGCCATCAGCTTTCAGGCGTTTAACTCTTTCATGAACTGCGGGTGCGGAAAGATGAATCTGCTTGCCGAGCTCCACATAGGAAACTGAAGAATCTTCAGACAATAGACCTAATAATTTTCGGTCCTTGTCATCGATCATAGCCTCAGGATGCCGTTTCCGCCGAAGGATATTCGTATTTTCTTCCATTAGTTGAAATCCTTATAAAACTGAATAACATTACATATAATTCAAATATGCCGAACAATATTCAGACAATATAGGAAAATGCTATGGAAAATCAAGTCTACTTTCTCTTCTTCCTAACCACGGCAATCGTTGTGTTATCGCCCGGACCGGCAGCGATTACCATTGCATCGCAAGGTGCCAGCAATGGCGTCCGCTATGCCATTTTCGGGGTGATAGGTGTGGCCCTCGCCAACGCGACCTTCTTTATTCTTTCGGCAACGGGTATCGCCTCCCTGCTTATTGCCTCGCATCTGATATTCAGTGTAATCCAATGGGTGGGCGTGGGGTATCTGGTTTATCTCGGTCTGACTGCCATATTCAGCAAGTCGGGCGGTATTCAAGTGCGCAGGGCGGAACCGCAATCATCCTTTCCGCTATTTGCCAAAGGCTTCATCGTCGAATTTGCCAATCCGAAAGCGCTTTTATATTTCGCTGCTATCCTGCCGCAATTTCTGGACCCGACGCGCCCCGTTATGCTGCAACTGCTGATCATGGGCGGGACGACTATTCTGCTCGATATCGTATCATACACGCTCTACGCATGGCTGGGGCAGCGATTGACGAGCGGTAATATCAAGGATTGGATCATACGCCTGATCAACCGCGTGGCCGGCGGAGCTTTGATCTTTGCGGGCGTTAGGATGGCGAGCGTTTAGGTCTTGCTTGCGCAGCCGAAAAGCCGCAATACCGGCCAAAAGGGGGCGCGATATATGAGCAGTTTCGGCGACTATTTCAAATTGACGCGAAAGGAATATGACGCGTCGGTCAATGCCCTGAACCTGTTTTTTGGCGCGGTGATAGGGGTAAGTCTGGGAAGCATCGGTGACATTGACGTTAAGGAATATGTCATGCTGCTCATCGCTACAGCGACGGCGGTAACGACCATATTATATGTCAGCTATTCCGAGCGACGCTATTGGAGTATCCTGATCATGGTTTTCGTTTTGGCGGGGATTTGGGGGATCGGGAATGCCGATGATAACCTTTTTGATCTTCCCGCCAAATTGCTTCCCACCCTCGGGGTGTGGGCAGCAATGGCAGTTATAACCGAATTTTCCGATATTGCAGAAGAAGGCGATGAGTTGGATTGAGCGGGCCTAATCCAACACGGTCACTTTACCGCGTTTGATATAGCCCCGTTCGATCATTTACTTGCGGTAATCCTTGCGCGCATCGATCAGCTCGCGGTTATATTCTGCCCATGCTTCGCGGCGGTCTTGCTGCGTCTTTGCGCGGCGAAGGTCTTTGCGCAGCTCATTTTCCGCCTCCAAAACATCTGACTTGTAATCATACCAGTAATTGTTGCGCACCCCTGCGATCGGCTTCTTCATGATATAGTCGTGATGCCGCGGGCCAGGATGGGCGGATGCTGCCGGAATAGATATTGCCCAACCGCTAGCAACGACAAGGCTCGCCGCCGCAAGTTTCGAGAGAGTTCTGATAAATTTCATGGCCATGCTCCTCAATATCGAGTCGCCCCCGCAGGCAAATTGGCGCAGCAGCCTGTCGCGCTGATGAATAGGGTGGCCGATTCAAGGATAGAGCGGCAGTCAGTTGCGACCGGAAGATTCTTCCTCGCGCGGTTTCACATCAATCCCGTCGCGGCCAAGGCTGATGTCTAGCGGCACTCCCTGCACGTCGGTTGAAATCGTCAACCCGTCTTCCTCATCCAGTTTCACGTCAGTGCCGCCGATATTCACGCTGTCGGGGATATCCGGAATTTCCGGCAGGTCGAGCGGTTTAACCGGACCATCAGGTTTGGCCTTGGGCCTTGGTTTAGCGGGTTTCTTCGCGCCAGCACCCTTGACGGCTTGTGTCATGAAATCGCGCCAGATGCGCGCGGGCGTCGTGCCGCCATTCACACCTTTCAGCGGGCTATTGTCATCATTGCCGACCCAAACGCCGACGACCAGATCGCCAGCATAGCCGACGAAGATGGCATCGCGGTTATCCTGACTGGTTCCGGTCTTGCCATAATTTGCGATGCGGAGCCTTGCGTTGCGGCCTGTACCGTTATTCACCGCATAGCGCAGCATCTCTTCCATATCGCTATGCACGCCGCTGTTAAAGCTGCGTTGCGGAGAGAATAGCCAATCGAACCAGCCTTCTTCCTCCGCCTCGAAAGCCCGGGGTTCGACCGGATAGCTGTCTGCGGCCATTGCGGCATAAGCGGATGTCAGTTCCAGCAAAGACATTGTTGACGTTCCAAGCGCGAGGCTGGGATCATCTTTGGCCAGCTTGCTTTTGACGCCCAGATCGCGGGCGGTGCGGATAACCGCATCGTCGCCCACATGGCCAAACAGACCAACCGCTGCGACGTTGCTCGACCGCGCAAAGGCTTCTTTCAGCGTGATCTCGCCGCGATAGCGCCCGCCGGAATTTTTCGGGCGATAGCTGCCTTTGGTAATCTCGTTATCGTCAACGATGCTATCGGGCCGCATTCCCGATTTCAGTGCGGCGAGATAGACGAATAGCTTGAAGGTCGATCCTGGCTGGCGCTTGGCTTGTGTCACGCGGTTAAAGGATGATTTTGCATAGCTGCGCCCGCCAATCATCGCGACCACTTCGCCGGTGGGTTTCATCGCAACCAATGCAACTTGTGCCTTGCCCAATCCGGCGCGGCCAATTGCTCGGCGGGCCATACGCTGCAAATTTGCGTCGAGCGTGGTTGTGATGGTTTGCTTGCTATAGTCCTGCTCTGTGGCTGCGCGGAGCTGCGGCAACGCCCAATCGGCAAAATAGGTACCGGTTGGCAGATTGTTTTTGGTGCGAGAGTCTATCTTTGCCCTTGGCAGTGCATCAACTTCTGCCTGGCTCATAAAACCCGCAGCGACCATTGCCCGGCGGACAAGCTTTGCGCGTTTTGCCGCGCGCTTTGGATGTCGCGTAGGCGCAAAGCGGGACGGCGCCTGAACCAAACCGGCAAGCAGCATGGCCTGTTCCGGTTTCAGCTTCTCCGGCTGACGATAGAAATAATGCAGCGACGCCGCGCGCAGGCCATAAACATTATCGCCATAATAGACATTCGAGAGGTAGCGTTCGAGAATTTCATCCTTTGAAAGCCGCGCCTCCAGCCAGAATGCGATCAGCAATTCACGCGCCTTACGCGTTATTGTCCTGTCACTCGAAAGGAATGTGAATTTTGCCAGCTGCTGCGTAATCGTGCTGCCGCCTTGCGTGCGGTTGCTGGTCAGATTGCTCCAGAATGCACGCGCCAATCCGCGCGGATCAATGCCCCAATGCGAATAGAAACGGCGGTCCTCGATTGCCAGCAGTGCATTCACAACATGCGGCGGAAGGTCCGCGACTTTGACAGGCCTGTCCACAATCGCGCCGTTACGCGCAATCGGCGTGCCATCGCTGGTTGTAAGCGTGACTTGCGGCGGCGCGATGGGTTGCAAGCTTTTGGAAAGCGGCGCGGTGATCGCCAGCCATGCCAGCATGATGAGGAAAAGCAGAAGCAATGCACCAAACCCCCGGCTGATCCACCACCAGCGCGAACGGCGCGGTTTAGGCGGCGGCGGGTCTTCAAATGAAGGCGATCCGTTATAGCCGCCGTCGGGAGCAGAATATTCGGGCTGTGAGCCATCCGCCTCGCCCGGTTCCCAGCCGATATAGCCATATTCTGTATCTGCCGGACCGCTGGCATTGCCTTTGCGGCCAAACGGCCACCAAATGCGGCGCTTTCTGTCGGGCTGGCGCGTTCGGTCTAGCATGGCTGCTGTGTTATCATGGCAATACGGCAAATGCGAGGGGAAATGTCAGCGCTCAACTTTCGGCAATATGCTCCCGAAACCAGTCAGCCATCTCTTCTTCGGAAAGTTCCCCAGCGGCGAGGCGTTGGACTGTGATCGTGGCATCTTCCTTGTCGAAGCGCAGAGCCAACCCATTATACATCAAGAACAAACGCGCCAGAACCCAGGCCGTGCGCTTGTTGCCGTCCGCAAACGGATGATTGCGAGCCAGACCGTACGCGTATGACGCCGCCAGACTTGCATAATCCTGTTCGCCGTAGTTCCATTGGTTTTGAGGTTTTGCAAGTGCGGATGCCAGCAGGTTTTCGTCACGAATACCCTGCGGCCCGCCAAATTCGGCCAACTGTCGATCATGGATGGCGATTGCATCCTGAACGTCGAGCCATTGCGGCTCAGCAGGTGTCTTTTTCATTTTGACAAGACGTGCAGAATATCACGATCCTCGCGCATTATTTGTTCTGCCATATCCATTTTTTTAGCGAAATCAGGGTTATGCGCCGTCAGTTGAAAGCCATTTGGAGTCTCACTCAGATAGACTTCATCGCCTAGTCCCACACGTAAATGGGTTAGTAACTCTTTGGACAAAACTAAGCCTGTGGAATTACCCACTTTTATAAGCTTGGTTACTTTTGATTCTGATATTTTCGATGGCTTGTTCATACGGGCGTTATAACAAAGGTAATAACAATCGTCAATCTCGCAAAATCAACCCGCCTTGCTAACCACACTTTCCGGCAAGTCCTTACCAAATACGCGCTGGTAATATTCGGCGACCATCACGCGTTCGGCTTCATCGCATTTGTTGAGGAAGCTGAGGCGGAAGGCGAAGCCGATATCCTTGAAGATAGCTGTGTTCTGCGCCCAAGTGATAACCGTACGTGGGCTCATCACCGTTGAGATATCGCCGTTCATAAATCCTTCGCGGGTTAGATCGGCAACCTTCACCATATTCGCAACATCTTCGGGATTTGTGCCTTCGGCTTTCGCGAGCACAATCTCGCTTTCGACCTGCGCAGGCAGATAGTTGAGGCCGACGACGATATTCCAGCGGTCCATCTGTCCCTGATTGATTTGCTGCGTGCCATGATACAGCCCGCTCGTATCACCCAAGCCGACTGTGTTCGCGGTTGAGAACATGCGGAAATGCGGGTTCGGACGGATGACGCGGTTCTGATCGAGCAAAGTCAGTTTGCCCTCGGTTTCCAGCACACGCTGGATCACAAACATCACATCGGGACGGCCCGCATCATATTCGTCAAACACCAATGCCGTAGGTGTCTGCAATGCCCACGGGAGCAGGCCTTCACGAAATTCTGTCACTTGCACGCCGTCGCGCAAAACAATTGCATCGCGCCCGATCAGGTCGATGCGGCTGATATGCGCGTCCAGATTGATCCGTATACACGGCCATTTCAGACGTGCGGCAACCTGTTCAATATGTGTTGATTTACCGGTGCCGTGGTAGCCCTGAACCATCACGCGGCGATTATGCGCAAAACCCGCACAGATCGCCAATGTGGTGTCGGGGTCGAAGACATAGCTATCGTCAAAATCGGGAACACGCTCATCCGCCTCGCTAAAGGCAGGGCATTCCATATCGACATCGATACCAAACATTTCACGCACGCTGACCGTCGTGTCGGGTGCTTCCATCAAGGTGGCGCCGCTGGTTCCGGCGGAAATGTTGGGAATGTCGGTCATAATTTGCTCATACTCAGATTTGTTCGAAAGCGGCTTAAGCATTAAGATGACGGCGAGTCGAGAGGGAGATGACAAAATGAGCTATATTGATGGGTATGTTTTTCCGGTTCCTGAAAAGAATAAGGACATGGTCACCGAACATGCAAAATTCATGGATCAGCTGATGATCGATTGCGGCGCGCTGCGCGTGATGGAATGCTGGCAGGACGAGATCAAGGCAGGCAAGGTCAATGATTTCTTCACAGCAGTAAATGCTAAGGATGATGAAAAGATCATGTTTTCCTTCGTCGAATGGCCCGACAAGGAAATCCGCGATGCGGCGATGCAGAAAATGCCAGCAATGATGGATACACCGGAGTTTAAAGCGCATTTTGAGGAGTTGGGCGAACAAATGCCCTTTGATGGTAAGCGGATGATTATGGGCGGGTTTCGGCCGGTTTTGACGTTAGAGAAATAATAGCCTCTACGCTTCCGATACAGATTTCTTAAAGCTCCTGACAGTATGTTGTCAGGAGGGGTGTGCCAGTAAGGGCTTGTTCAAACAAACCAAGGAGCAAGCAAATGAGTGAAGCAAATCCAAATCGTATGGTATGGGCCGAATTCCCTGCAATCAATGTGAAGCGCGCGACCGGCTTTTATGAAGAGCTATTGCAATCGAAGTTGGTCGAGGACAATAATGGGCCTCAACCGATTTACATGCTGTTTGGAAATGGCGAAGAAGCCCCCTTTGCCCATATGTATGAAGGTAAGCCGGCGACAGCAGGTGACGGAGTGACGCCGCATCTTGATCTTAAATGTGAACATCCAGAAGCGATGGAGCGCGTGAAGAAGGGCGGCGGCGAAGTCGTATCCGATGTGATTACCATTCCGGCAGGTTCCTTCTTTTACGCAAAAGATACCGAGGGCAATTCGCTCAGCATCTTCAAGTATAACGGATAATGCGTAGAGCCGACCGCCTTTTTCAGATCGTCCAATATCTGCGCGGCGGTCGGCTCATCACGGCCTTAACATTGGCGCAGCGTTTGGAAGTGTCGGAGCGGACAATCTACCGCGACATTGCTGACCTGCAATCAACCGGAGTACCAATCGATGGCGAAGCGGGTGTCGGTTATATCATGCGTAGCGGCTTTGACCTTCCCCCGCTGATGTTTACGCGCGAAGAAATTGTGGCGCTGGTAACGGGCGCGCGGATGGTGAAAGCATGGGGCGGCAGTGCCATGGTTGATGCCGCCGAAGAAGCGCTGGTTAAGATCGAAGCCGTGCTGCCTGATGGCGAGCGTAGCCGTGTTGGCGGAACCAAGATATTTGCGCGGCAAATGGATATGGCGGACGCGACGCGCGATTTGATTGACCGCTGTGAAGCGGCTGTAGATGCGAGCGACGTGCTGCTGTTTGACTATAGCGATCAGGATGGAGCGAAAACCAATCGCAATGTCCACCCGCTTGGGCTGTGGTTTTGGGGCAAAGTTTGGACGCTGGTCGCATGGTGTGAATTGCGCGATGACTTCCGAATGTTCCGGCTGGATCGGATGTCGAGCCTTGAGCTCGCGGAGCGCAAATATCATCCCACGCCCGAACGCTCTCTCGCCGAATTTTTGCGCCAGATGGAAGAGAAGCATGGCGAACCGGGTTGAATCTGCCCGCTAAGAAAAATGGAGACGGAAATGACGTTGACCTTTTATACAAATCCAATGTCTCGCGGGCAAATTGTGCGCTGGGCGTTACACGAAGCCAAAGCCAAGTATGATCAGGTGTTGCTCGACTATAGCACGACGATGAAAGCCGACGATTATCTTGCGATCAATCCGATGGGCAAGGTGCCGGCAATTGAGCATAATGGAAAAGTCGTGACCGAATGCGCTGCAATCTGTTCCTATTTGGCTGATGCTTTCGGCGGTGCCGGATTGGCACCAACAGATGACGAACGCGCCGATTACTATCGCTGGATGTTCTTTGCGGCTGGCCCTATCGAGTCAGCAGTAAACAACAAAATGATGGGTTTTGTTATCGACTCTGAAAAGGAGAGAACCGCCGGATATGGCAGTTTTGATCGTGTTATGGATGTGCTAGATGATCTGCTCGGCGGACGCGACTATATCTGCGGCAACCGCTTTACCATGGCCGATGTGTATGTCGGCTCCCAGGTTGACTGGGGTTTGCAGTTTGGCAGCATTCCCAAGCGCGACAATTTCAAGACCTATGCCGAACGTCTTCGCGAGCGCGATACTTATAAGGAATCAAAGGCAATCGATACCGCGTTGATGTCAGCGGCAGGATAGTCCGACCTAGCCAGCGTCAAAATGCGGTGATCGGCGTAATATCTGCCATGCATCGACGACAGCCTGCAATTTCTTCTCCAAGCTACGGTCGCCGCCATTGCGGTCGGGATGATAGAGCCGCAGCTTGTCGGAGTAGGCGCGGCGGATCATTTTCTTGTCGGAGGTTTCATCTAGGCTAAGGGTTTTGAGCGCCCTGCGTTCCGCGCGGCTTAAGTTCGGCCCGTCGTGCGTTTCAGTAGATTGCGCTGACAGTCCGTCCGTAAATTTCGCGCCAATGGCATCCAAGGGATCGGCAAAATCGGCCCAGCGCGGGGCAGGGTCGTTTCCGGTTGGCCATTCGCGCCCTGCATTGCGCCATGCGCTTGCCGGATGCTGCGCTTCATAAATTTGCTCGCTATCCATGCCGCCGAAAAAATCATAGCTCGCGTTAAATTCGCGGACATGATCGAGGCAGAGAAAGCGATATGCCCCTGGCCCGTCCCAGCTAGATCGCTGCCCCGCCCATGCAGGCGCGCGGAATTCACCGGCAGCCTCGCATCCCGGTGCGGCACACTGCCTGTCGCCAGCGTCAACACGGCCGGCGAAACGATCATGTTTCTGGCTGGAGCGTTCAGGCATATGGGGCTTTGCAAACGAGCATAGGTCTCTCATATAGGCTCTATGGAACAGGAAATTAAAGGGGCAGTTGCCCGCGAAATCGAAGATTTGTTGACCAAGGCCTTCGCGCCGACGCATTTGGCGGTGATCAATGACAGCGCCAGCCATAGCGGCCATAGTGGCGATGACGGATCGGGCGAGAGCCACTTCACCGTGGAAATTACCAGCGCATCCTTTGACGGCATAAACCGCGTGATGCGGCAGCGGATGGTGAATAAGGCGCTGGGCGATATTCCCGGTGAACGCGTGCATGCGCTGGCGATTAAGGCGAAGGCGGTTGGGGAGTGATAGGCAAGGTTAATCTGGATCAAGCCTTCGCCACTATTACCGAAGCATGGCAGCCTAAAGTCGCAGGTGACATTAACGACAGCCAAGTGAAGCTCGCAAAATTTTCGGGCCAGTTTGACTGGCATCATCATGAAGTCGAGGATGAGCTGTTTCTGGTGGTGAAGGGCTGCATGCGGATGGGGCTTCGTGATGAAGACGAGCAGCGCGATGTTGATTTGGATGAAGGTGAGATGATTATTGTACCGCATGGTGTGGAACATCGGCCCGAGGCGCTGAGCGATGAATGCCATGTCTTGTTGTTGGAGCCGAAGACAACCATCAACACTGGCAATGTTGTGACCAATAAAACGCATACGGATCTGGAGCGGATTTAAACCGCGCTTCCAATGCCCGCGCTCAAAACCACTCCACCCATGTTCCATGGGCTTGCGCTTGCCCCAATAGCGCCGTCTCTTCCTGTCCCGGCCAATAGCGGATTTTCAATTCATGCCTGAATGTTTTGCGGTTGGTTTCCAGGCTCATCCACGCGAGTGGTTTATCTGCTGTCGCTTTTTCGCCCGCTGCATAGAGCGCATCGCGAATTCTGGCGCGGCGCTCTTCGGGGATATATTGCCATACGATGCTGTGATTAAACACACGCGTGACGCCTGCTTCCTGCGGCGCGGCCAGCCGTTCTTCCACCCAATCGGCGGCGTCGGCTTGGGTCAGTTTAGGGGCTCGCTCACTCGCCAGTTTTATCGCTGCATCCATCCGCGCGAGACGGGGTTTATTTTCCGGCCAGACATAGCTTTTGACGCGCAACGCCGATGCTGGGTCGGAAAGGTCAATCACTTGCTGGTCGCATCCTTGGATGGAGACAATCTTAACCGGATTATCCGGCGGCGGCGGCCCGCGCCATTCGGGCTTGATCTGCATCGGAGAGCTTTCAAGGCCAGCAGTCACGCCGCCAAGATCATAATGATAGCGATCCATCATCGTGTTGATGCCCGCGCTTGCGCCAAGTTCGTTCAGTTCAAATTTAGGGTCAAGCTTTCCGGATAGCCATTTCAAGCCAGCCATGAAACTTGCCGAACGGCCCGCTTCGTTGGTTTGCGGAGGGCTTTCGAACCACGGCAATAAGGTGGCATCATGCTCTGCCGCGATGGCGGCGATGATGCCATTCACATCATTCTGATCGTCAATGTCACCTGCATATATTGGCCCAAGCCGGTCATCTGCTCCTGTCAGGTGCAAATGGTGAAAGCCGTCCGCAAGCCGCAAGGGTAGGGCATCTTCCAACACCTTTCCCTGCCATGTGTTTAAACGCTTGCTGGTATCGCTGTCATCGTCCATCAACGGTATTTGCGCTCGGACAATCCGGCCCGTAACCGGCGCGCCATTTCGCTCACAATGCTCTGCCTGATGTTTGATGCCCTCAATAACATCTTTGGTGTCAAGAATATCGGTTGCCGTCATGTAAGCTTCCCTTCGGATAGCTTCCTAGGCGAAGGGGTATTGCAGCGCAAAACGCTTCGGCGGCTAAGTGATTAGCTTTTGCGCAACAGGAACACAGCATGCTCCGCCATCAGATTGGCGAGGCCGCCCTTACGCGGTTTGTTTCCGGATAGGAACCATTCGCCCTCGACCGTCACCTTGCGGCTCTTCAGGAAGCTGCGGAAATCATCGATGGTGACATGGTGGATATTGGGCGTGTCATGCCAGCCTTCTGGCAGATGCGGCGTTACTGGCATACGTCCGCCCAGCAGCAATGAACTACGCACCCGCCAGTAAGCGAAATTCGGGAAAGACACGAATGCGCGATCACCGATGCGGAGCAGATGATCGAGCACCAAATCGGGGCGATGTGTTGTCTGCAAGGTCTGGCTTAATATTGCATAATCAAAGCCATTATCAGGATAATCCGCCAGATCGGTATCGGCATCACCTTGAATAACCGAAAGCCCCTTTGAAACGGCGGCGAACACATTTGACGGTTCGATCTCCACCCCGCGCGCATCGACTTTTTTGGTATCGCGCAATGCCGCCATCAGTGACCCGTCGCCGCAGCCGACATCAAGGATGCGCGCTCCATCACGCACATTATTGGCGATGATCGACAAGTCAGGGCGCAGGTTGCTCATGATGTCTCACCCGCTTTCAAAAACCCGTCGATAATCCGGTTCATATCGGGCGCATCGAGCAAGAAGGAATCATGGCCAAAAGGGGAGGAAAGTTCGACAAAACTCACCGCCGCGCCCGCTGCATTTAACGCATGCACAATCTGCCGCGATTCCGCTGTCGGGTATAGCCAGTCGCTGTCAAAACTGATCAGGCAGAAGCGCGTTTTGGTGCCGGTAAAAGCCTTTGCCAGCACGCCATCATGCGCCTCGGCGAGGTCGAAATAATCCATCGCGCGGGTGATATAGAGATAGCTGTTGGCATCGAAGCGGTCGACAAAGGTAGACCCTTGATGACGCAAATAGCTTTCCACCTGAAAGTCTGCACCAAAGCCGAATGACTTGGCATCGCGGTCCTGAAGGTTCCGACCAAATTTTTCGGTCAGGCCTTCTTCGGACATATAGGTGATATGCGCCGCCATTCGCGCCACCGAGAGCCCTTTTGCCGGCGCAGCATCGCCTTCATAATAATTGCCGCCTTGCCAGTTCGGATCGGCCATGATCGCCTGTCTGCCAACCTCGTGAAAGGCGATATTTTGCGCGGAATGACGTGCCGTTGCCGCGATTACAATTGCGCTGCGTACGCGGTCCGGGAAGATCGAGGCCCAGCTTAACGCCTGCATCCCGCCCATCGACCCGCCGATGACTGCGGCCAACGTTTCTATCTCAAGATGGTCAAGCAAGATCGCCTGCGCGCGCACCATATCGGCTATCGTAATAACCGGAAAATCCATGCCATATTGATTGCCAGATGCGGGGTCGACGCTGGCGGGCCCGGATGAACCAAGGCAGCTGCCCAGCACATTGATACAGATGACGCAAAATCGCGATGTATCAATCGGCTTGTCTTCGCCGACCATGCTCGTCCACCAGCCATCTTTGCCCGTGGCCGGGTGTTTGCTTGCGACATATTGATCCATCGTTAGCGCATGACAGATCAGAATGGCGTTATCGCGGGCCTCATTGATCTCGCCATAAGTTTCATAAGCGAAATCAACCGGAACCAGCTCTGCGCCATTGTCCAGTTTCACCGGCCCCATCAACCGGACGCCTTTATTCAGACCAAAACGTTCGTCTTCGCTCATGGAGATGCTGGCTAGGCAGCGCGCTGGTCCGCGTCAATGCTTTCAGTGACTTTCGTCCGGGAAGCGTTTAGGCAACAAAGGATAAGGTGGAGGGTTCCAATCGTGCTTAGATTCAAATTCCTAGCAACCATATTCGCTTTTGCCGCGATTTTTGGCTCTGTGCCAACGCCCACATTTGCATCGGATTGTATGGAGCTGGCGTCGGTTGCAGCCATCGTTGAACCGGGCCAGGCGCCGGGTATTCGTGAAGCGGGCAACGGCGAATTGAAACCCGGCATCAATCATTTCACTTTTGATGGGTGGGCCGGCAAGCCGATTCCGGCATTTGTTTTCGTACCCAGCGGCGTGGACGTTAAAAAGGCACCGATCATGTTCATGATGCATGGCGCAAAACGCGGTGCTGTGCGCTATTTGAAGGAATGGGTGCCGCATGCGGAGAAGAAGGGCGTGGTCATCATCGCGCCCAAATTTTCAAAGAAACATTTCAAATATTCGCGGCAATATCAGGCGGGTAATGTATTTGGGTCAAAGAGCAAGGGGAGCAAATACAAGCCCGAGGAGCAGTGGACATTCTCGACGATTGAGCCACTTTTTGACGAGGTTGTGAAGCGGCTTGATAGCACGACCAAAGACTATACGCTTTACGGCCATTCGGCTGGCTCTCAATTTGCACATCGTTTTCTTTTCTACAAACCTGATGCGCGGGCGAAACGGATCATAGCTGCCAATGCTGGCTGGTACACGATGCCATGGCCAAAGGCGGCGTTTCCCTATGGATTGAAAAACGCCAAAATGTCGAAGGGTTCTTTCAAAAAGGCGCTGGCAAAAGATGTGTATGTCATCCTCGGCGATCAGGATAATGACGCCAAGCATGAAAGCCTGCGCAAAACTCCGGAAGCCAACCGCCAAGGCGCGCATCGTTTTGCCCGCGGCGTCAATTTTTTCCGCGAAGGTAAGAAACAGGCGAAGCGGATGAAGATCAAATTCGGCTGGAAAGTCGTGGTTGTTAAGGGCGTGGCACATAGCAATGGCGAAATAGCGGCAGTGGCTATCAAATTCGTTGAATAGGTGATGGGGCGCGGTTATGGCGCATGGCATGACCCAGCCAACTCCAAAGCCCTATATTTCAGAGATCCACGCCTATAAGCCCGGCAAGGCAAAGGCCGATGATGGCCGCGCACTTATCAAACTATCGGCCAATGAAAACCCGCTGGGATGCAGCGCGGATGCCAGCGCTGCGCTTGCTGGTCAGAAAGATACGGTTGCCCGCTATCCCGATCCGGCCAGCAATGCGCTTCGGCTGGCTCTTGCGGAGGCATATGGCCTCGAAAGCGATCGGATTGTTTGCGGCACGGGTTCGGACGAGCTGCTGAATCTAGCGGCGGCTGGCTATGCGGGTGAGGGCGACGAGATTATTCACGTCAATTACGGCTTTGCGGTTTACGAGATTGCAACGCGCAAGGTCGGCGCAAAAGTCGTAGTGGCGCCTGATGATGATTATGGCACTGATGTTGACGCTCTGCCGGCGCTGGTGACGCCGAAAACGCGCGTTGTCTTTCTGGCCAACCCCAACAATCCGACCGGCACTTCGATGACCGATAGCGAAGTTGAAAGGCTGCATGCTGGTTTGCCTGAAGATGTCGTGCTGGTTCTGGATCAGGCTTACGGTGAATATCTGGACGGTGACGGTCCGGCTGCGTTCGATCTGGCGCGCAAATTTGGCAATGTTCTGATCACGCGCACATTTTCGAAGATTTACGGATTGGCGGCAGAGCGCATTGGCTGGGCCTATGGGCAGCCGCATTTAATTGACACGATCAACCGAATACGCGGGCCTTTTAATGTGACAAGCGCCGGCCAAGCCGCAGCAATTGCCGCGCTGGGTGACAAAGATTTTGTCGATGATAGCCGCGCGCATAATGCCAAATGGCGCGATTGGATGAATGGGGAGATAGCATCGCTGTCCAATCATGGCTTGCGTGCAGTTCCTTCCGCCGCCAATTTCATCCTTGTCATATTTGACGGGGCGGTAAACGCCGAAACCGCCAATGCCGAATTGATGGAAGCGGGTTATGTCGTGCGGCACCTGCCGGGTCAGGGGCTCGGCCACGGGCTGCGTATCACGATTGGCACCGAGCAGGAAAATCGCGGGTTTATGGATGCGTTACGGGCGGTATTGGAGAAGGCACGCTGATGCTGCCATTTTCGCGCATAACCATTATCGGCCTTGGCCTGATCGGATCGTCGGTCGCCCGCGCCATTCGCGCCAATATGCCCGATGTTCGGATAACCGGTTATGATGCAGATAGCGGCGTACGCGAAAGCGCACGCGGACTTAATTTCTGCGATGATGTTGCCGATAATGCTGGCACGGCTGCAATCGACGCCGATCTGGTTCTGCTTGCTGTGCCGGTTGGCGCGATGGGCGATGTGGCGACGAGCTTCGCTGCTGATCTTCCTGTCGACGCCATCGTCAGCGACGTGGGCAGCTGCAAACAAAGCGTGTTTGATGCACTGGCAAAAGCGCTTCCCGGCGCGACCATCATCCCCGCGCATCCGGTAGCTGGCACAGAGAAAAGTGGCCCCGAGTCCGGTTTTGCCAGCCTGTTTGAAGGCCGCTGGTGCATATTGACGCCGCCCGATGACGCGCCGGAAGTTGCTGTCGAGCGGCTCAAGACATTCTGGCAACGACTGGGCGCGGATGTCGAGATTATGGACGCGCGGCATCACGATATGGTGCTCGCCGTGACCAGCCATCTGCCGCATCTCATCGCTTATACCATCGTCGGCACAGCAGATGATCTGGAAGATGTTACCCAAAGCGAAGTCATCAAATATTCCGCAGGCGGTTTCCGCGATTTCACCCGTATCGCTGCGTCTGACCCAGTCATGTGGCGCGATGTGTTCCTGTCAAACAAGGATGCGGTGCTGGAAATGCTGCAACGCTTTTCTGAAGACCTCACAGCGCTGCAACGCGCGATCCGCTATGACAAGGGCGATGAACTGGAAGCGCTGTTCAGCCGCACACGCGATATCCGCCGCTCAATACTAGAGCAAGGGCAGGATGATGATGCGCCCGATTTTGGCCGTAAACACTGATCAAGCAATGCTGAAATGCGGACCATTGTGATATATATGTTACGCAAACCATCATTTGTTATTGATAAGAGCATTGAACTGCGGAACCTATGTTGACAAACATTACGCCTTTCTGGAATAGCCGACGATGAAAGTGCTGCGACAGGTGAGTTGCGGCTATTTGGGAGGAAATAAGAATGGCTAAATCTTTCGGTTCAACAAAGTTTCTTGCGGGCGTTGCGATGGGCGCAATGTCGGTTACCGCTATGTCGGCGCCGGCAATGGCGCAAAACGCGCCTGCGGCCGCAGAGGAAGAAGATGATGACGTAATTCTCGTCATCGCGAATAAACGCGAACAAAATCTACAAGATGTTCCTGCTGCTATTTCGGCTTTGTCGAGCGAGCAGGTTGAACTTCAGGGATTGAGTGAAGCCAAGGATTTGAGCGGTCTTGCTCCGAATCTTGCGGTTAACGGCGCGACAACAAACGCAACTGCGGCGGTTATTACCATTCGCGGTATTCCAACCTCTGCCGATGAAGCGCAGGGGTTTGACTCGCCAATCGGTGTTTATCTGGATGGTGTGTATTTGGCCCGTTCGTCCGCTTCGTCATTCAATGTTGCTGACATTGAGCGCGTGGAGGTTCTTCGCGGACCGCAGGGCACACTATTTGGTCGGAACACAACCGGCGGCGCAGTGAACTTCATCACAAAATCGCCCA
>CAKZNA010000274.1 GCA_937129355.1 uncultured Sphingomonadales bacterium
GGCCTTAGCTCAGCTGGTAGAGCGCTTCGCTGGCAGCGAAGAGGTCAGGGGTTCGACTCCCCTAGGCTCCACCAAAATATCTCAACCAAACCACCTCCACCATTTTTCATCATCCACTGGCTAAACCTAAAAGCCTACTTTAAGGCAGAGCCATGCATTTTCTCGATCAAGCCAAAATTTTCATTCGTTCCGGCGCGGGCGGGCCCGGATCGGTGTCTTTCCGGCGGGAGAAATATATTCAATATGGCGGCCCCGATGGCGGTAATGGTGGTAAAGGCGGCGATATTATTTTTGAGGCCGTTCCGGGCCTGAATACTCTGATCGATTTTCGCTATGCGCAGCATTTCAAGGCACCGCGCGGCACCCCTGGTTCAGGCCGTGATCGGACGGGCGCAGCCGGTGAAGACAAGGTAATCGCGGTTCCCGTCGGCACACAGATACTGGCGGATGATGAAGAGCGCACATTGATGGCTGACCTTACAGAGGTTGGTCAGCGGGTCACTTTCTTGCGCGGGGGTGATGGCGGGCGCGGCAATGCCTCGTTCAAAACCTCCACTAACCGCGCCCCGCGCCAGCATGGACCGGGCGGCGATTTCGAAGAAATGTATGTCTGGTTGCGGCTCAAGCTGCTTGCTGATTCCGGCCTAGTGGGCCTGCCAAATGCCGGTAAGTCGACTTTCATAAACAAAGTCACAAATACCAATGCAAAGGTTGGCGCTTACCCCTTTACGACGGTGCGCCCGCAATTGGGTGTGGTTACCCACAAATCGCGCGAATTTGTGATTGCAGATATTCCCGGGCTTATCGCCGGCGCGGCCGAAGGTGCAGGGATTGGCGACCGCTTCCTTGGGCATATTGAGCGTTGCCGCATCCTGATCCATCTTATCGACGCGACGGGTGATGATCCGGCCGCTGCGTGGAAGACCGTTTGTCACGAGCTAGCCGAATATGGTGCGGGCGTTGAGGATAAGCCCCAGATTATCGCGCTGAATAAAGGCGACTTGCTTGACCCTGAATTAATGTCCGACGTTGCGGCACAATTGACCGATGCCGGTGCTGGCGAAATTATTCCTATATCCGGTGCGACAGGCGAGGGCGTGGATGCGATATTGGACCGCGTGATAGAGGCATTGCCCCAAAAAAGCAGCGTCGAGCGATCACGCGGTGAAATTGACGGGGAAGAGGAAGCATGGTCGCCGGTATAACAGGCCAAAGCTTTGCCCCTGACGATTGCAAATTGCTGGTCGTCAAGGTCGGCTCTTCGCTGCTGGTGGAAGATGGCGGTAAGTTGCGCAAACAGTGGCTAGAAACTTTGGTGACTGACATTGCAGCGCGTCACGCCGCCGGCCAACAGATAATAATTGTTACGTCAGGCGCGATTGCCATGGGTGCGCGCAAGCTAGGTCTGGCAAAGGGCGGGCGCGGAAGTCTGGCCGATGCGCAGGCCGCAGCATCAACCGGACAGATTATCCTGTCGGGAGCATGGGCCGGGCTTTTGGAAGAAAATGGACTGGCCGCCGCGCAAATATTGGTAACGCTCGGCGATCTGGAAGACCGCAGGCGGTATTTGAATATTGCCGCGACACTTGGCCGCCTTCTGGCGGCAGGTGCGGTTCCGGTGATTAACGAAAATGACAGCGTTGCAACCGAAGAAATCCGCTTTGGCGATAATGACCGGTTGGCGGCGCGTGTTGCGCAAGCGGCGGGCGCGCAGGGCGTGATTTTACTGTCCGATGTCGACGGGCTGTATGATCGCAATCCATCAGATCCAGGCGCGAAAATATTGCCGTTTGTTGATATCATTGATGATAGCATCCGGTCGATGGCCGACGGGGCTTCCACATCTGACATGGGATCGGGCGGTATGGGGTCGAAGATAGAAGCTGCGCAAATCGCGAGCCTTGCTGGCGTCTCGCTTGCCATTATTTCGGGGAAGCATGACCACCCGTTGGAACGGTTCGGTAGCGGCGGGCTTTCGACGGTCTTTGCTGCGAATGAAAGCAAAGGCGCTCGCAAAAGCTGGCTCGGCGGGCGGCTGACGGCGAAGGGAAAGATATTCGTGGATGCAGGCGCAGCGGCGGCGATGGCGCGCGGGAAAAGCCTGCTTCCCGCCGGAGCGATAACAGTGGAGGGCACTTTTGCGCGCGGCGACGTTGTCGATATTATGCATGATGGCAAATGTATCGCGCGCGGGCTTAGCGAATATGGCGTGGATGATGCGCTGCTGATTTGCGGCAAGCAATCCGGCGATCTTGAATCCATCCTTGGTACCGTTCCGCGCAATGTGATTGTCCACCGCGATCAACTGGTGATGCTCTAACGATGGCCGCTCAGACAGTTGCCATGACCGGCGCCACCGGATTTGTGGGCAAAGCCACGATGGATTACCTGTTGAAGGCCGGTTGGGAAATTCGCGCACTAACCCGCCGCGATCAAAAACCTCGCGACGGCGTGACATGGATAAAAGGCGCACTGGATAAGCCGCAGAGCCTTGCCAAACTTTGCGACGGTGCAAATGCTATTCTACATATTGCGGGCGTGGTGAATGCGCCGGACAAGGCGGGGTTCGAGGCGGGCAATGTGACCGGCACCGCCAATATGATTGCGGCTGCCAAGGATGCAGGCGTCAAACGTTTCGTCCATGTCTCATCCCTTTCGGCGCGTGAGCCGCAGCTTTCCGATTATGGCGCGAGCAAAGCGCGCGGCGAAAAGCTGGTCGGAACCAGCATGCTCGATTGGACCATCATCCGCCCGCCCGGTGTCTATGGCCCTGGCGACACTGAAATGCTCGACCTTTTCCGGATGGCGCGGCGCGGCTTTGTGTTGATGCCGCCAAAGGGCCGCGCGTCCTTTATCCATGTGGATGATCTTGCCCGCTTGCTCGTTGCTTTATTGCCAGCGCATGAGGACGCAACAACGCGGATTTTTGAAGCTGACGACGGCAAGCCGCGCGGTTGGAGCCATAAACGGTATGGCCGGGCGATAGGCTGGGCCATGGGTAAACCGGTGACAGCGATTTCTGCGCCAAAGCCCTTATTGATGCTGGCCGCCTTTGCCGACCGGACATTCCGGCGCGGCAAAGCCAAGCTAACGCCGGACCGTGCGCGCTATCTGTCGCATCCCGACTGGGTCATTGATCGCCGTCACGCACCGCCACCAGTGCTTTGGCAGCCGCAAATCAAGACACGCAGCGGTCTGAAAGAAACGGCCAAATGGTATAAGGCAAACGGGTGGCTCTAATTTGGCCCTCTTACCGCCATATTCGCTTGCCAAAGGCGGCATCAAAGGGGCAAGAAAGCCCATCTAAATTGTAGGAAAATCAAATGACCGACCGCAACGAAATGTTTGAAAAGATGAAAGGCCTGATTGAGCCATTTAACAAGAAGGGCGCGGAGTTATCTGACGAAACGACTTTTGCTGGCGATCTGGAATGGGATAGCTTGACCGTCATGGATTTTGTGGCGGAAGTCGAAGATGAATTTGATATCATCATTACCATGAATATGCAGGCCGAAATTGAGAAAGTAGGCCAGCTTGTCGACGCTGTTATGAAGCTGGCGGAGTAGATAAGATATGCCGTTATTCTGAACTTGTTTCAGGATAACGGGATGCCTTGATTGCAACCGCAATACTGAAACAAGTTCAGCATGACGAATGTGAGAGAATGCAAAATTATGACCGACCTTTTCTCCAAATTTGATCCGTTAATTCAGCAACGCGAAGAGCTGCTTTCTACTGGTGTGACTGACCCGTTCAGCCTTGTGATGGAAGAAGTGAAATCACCCACCGTTGCGATCTGCAATGGCAAAGAAACGATCCTGCTGGGCACATATAATTATATGGGCATGACCTTCGATGAAGATGTCATCGCTGCGGGTAAGGATGCGCTGGAGAAATACGGATCAGGCACCACCGGCAGCCGCGTCCTGAATGGTACGTATCAAGGGCATAAGGAATGCGAAGAGGCGCTGCGCGAATTTTACGATATGGATCACGCGATGGTTTTCTCCACGGGTTATCAGGCCAATTTGGGGATCATCAGCGCAATTGCTGGCAAGGGCGATTATGTCATCATCGACATTGATAGCCATGCGTCGATCTATGATGGCTGCGCGATGGGCAACGCCGAAACCGTGCCCTTCCGCCATAATGATGTCGAGGCGCTTGAAAAACGGCTGAAGCGGCTTCCGGCTGACGCTGGCAAACTGGTGGTGCTGGAAGGCGTCTATTCAATGCTCGGCGATTTGGCGCCGCTTAAAGAAATGGTGCGGGTGTCGAAAGAGGCTGGCGCAATGGTGCTGGTCGACGAAGCGCATAGCATGGGCTTTATCGGCGAAAATGGCCGCGGTGTTTGTGAAGAGCAAGGCGTCATTGACGATTGCGATTTCATCATCGGCACATTCAGCAAAAGCGTCGGCACGGTCGGCGGATTTTGCGTATCGAACCATCCAAAATTCGACGTTATGCGGCGCGTTTGCAGGCCATATGTCTTTACCGCCAGCCTGCCGCCCAGCGTGGTTGCGACTGCCGCGACCAGCATCCGTAAGTTGATGCATGGCAGCAACAAACGCGCGCATTTGTGGGAAAACAGCAAGACTTTGCATGGCGGGCTAAAGGCGCTTGGCTTTGAGCTCGGCACCGAAACACCGCAAAGCGCGATCATCGCCGTTATCATGCCTGACCTAGCCAAAGGCGCGATGGTTTGGGAGGCCTTGCTTGAGGAAGGCCTCTATGTGAATTTGGCGATCCCGCCCGCGACACCCGCCGGAATGACGCTCTTGCGCTGCTCTCTTTGTGCAGAACATACTAGCGAACAAGTGCAGGATATTCTCGGCAGGTTTGAACGTGCAGGCAAGGCTGTTGGAATAATATAGCGCCATGTCAGGCCAGCATATCCTGACGCTTTCCTGCCCGGATAAACCGGGATTGGTCGCTGCCGTTTCGGGATATCTTGCCAGTAATGACTGCAATATTCTGGAATCGCAGCAATATAATGACGTCGAAGATCATCAGTTTTTTATGCGGATCGGTTTTGAACGACTGGCCGCTGCACCCGATGCCGCGCACATAAAGTCTGGCTTTGCCGAATTGGCTGGCGCGCATGATATGGCATGGAAAATCCGCGACAGCGCCCGCCCGCTCCGCACGTTGATGCTGGTTTCAAAATTCGACCATTGCCTGGAAGATATGCTCTACCGCGTGCGTGCTGGTGAGTTGAATATGGATGTGAAGGGGATTGTTTCCAACCATCCGCGCCAGAAGGACAGGCCTTCGCTGATCGGCGACATTCCCTATCATCACTTTTCGGTGGATACGGCGAGCAAGACCGAACAGGAAGCGCAGATCAAGGCGCTGGTCCAAGAAACAGATGCAGAACTAGTTATTCTCGCGCGCTATATGCAGATATTATCGGATGATCTGGCCGCCTTTCTCTCTGGCCGCTGCATCAATATCCACCATAGCTTTTTGCCCGGTTTCAAAGGCGCAAAACCCTATCATCAGGCCCATGCACGCGGCGTCAAGATGATTGGCGCGACCGCGCATTATGTGACGGCTGATCTGGATGAAGGGCCGATCATTACGCAGGATGTTGAACATATCAGCCATGCCGATACGCCGGAAGAATTGGTCGCCAAAGGCCGCGATATCGAATGCCGCGTGTTGGCAGCGGCAGTGCGCGACCATCTTCAAGACCGCGTGCTGCTAAACGGTAGCAAGACGGTGGTGTTCAGGAGCTAGATTCACCGCTCCCGGTGCTCCGTTCCTTCGCCAGCGGTAATAAACACCGCCGTAACCTCACCATCAACGTCGGCGGTGTGCCAGACACCGGGTTCATTGATCGCATATTCGCCTGCGGTCAGCTTTACGCGCTTTTCTTCGCCGCCCATTTCCTGAACCAGCGTGATTTCGCCTTTGGTGCAAAGCACGACTTCATGGCCTTTGGGGTGCATTTCCCACACGTCCCAGCTTTCGGTGAAGGTATACATGGTAACCAGACGGCCTTCTGCGCCATCATCGCCGTGGCGCTGCGTATAGCCGCTATACCATTCGAGCCCACCTTCCATTGCTGGTTGTTTGACCGCTGTTGCGCCTAGGCCAAGATGTAGCGGAAATTCGGATAATTTATCTGGCATCTGGTTTCTCCCACTATATTCCAAATTTTAAAAGCGCATGGCAAAGCTGATACCGCCGCTTTTTGTGTCGCCCCACGGGACGATGGCGACGCCTTTTTCCGATGGTTTGCGCGTTATCAATAGGCCTGAGGCAAGGCCGATGCCAGCGCCAGCAACCGCGTCATACCAGTGATGCTTGTCTGCTTTCACCCGCGCTACGCCGACCATTCCGGCGACGGCCAGCGCGGGAATGCCCATTTTCGGCCCTTGCCTTTCGTAAATGCTGGCGGCTGAAGCGAAGGCCGTGGCAGTATGCCCCGAAGGAAAGCTTTTCCGGTCGCTACCGTCAGGGCGCGTTTCGGGGAATACACGTTTCAGCGTGAAGGCGCTAATCTGTGCAGCTGCGTAGGAGCCTCCAGCTTGCAAAGCGCCATGCTCGTCACCCTTGGCTAAAGGAACGCCGATGGCGATTGCGGTCAGGCCATATGCTCCGATATCGCTGGCCGTTGCCCAATCATCTTGCGAATTGGCATATGCGGGTGATGTCATCGTTGCTGCGCAGAGCAGCGAAAACGTGGCGAAGAATATTCTCATCGTGCTGCAGTTCCTTTAAGGTTTTAACGCACCGCACCCTTTACCAGCAATTTGGGCAACATCACAGCTGCGCCCAAAATTGGCCAGCGGCGCTGCCAGTCGCGGACCTTTAACTCGGTACCGGAATGACGGCTGACTTTCCACGCGATATAATCGATACCGCCCGAATAAGTGAAGCTTGCTTTTGCGAGCCGCGCCAGCGTCAGCATTTTGCCGCGCCGACGCAATGATGGCCAGCGGCGCTTCTCCTGCTCCACGCGGTTTTCAGGATCTTCTTCCAGATAGATGCGATCACCGCGTAATTCATTTGCAATTGCTGTGTGGTGCAAAGCAGCGCGGCCGAATGTTTCATAGCGATCAGGATCGAAACTGATGACAGAGGCTGGCCTGTCTTTACGCTCGGCGCGCAATTCTGCACCATAAGTCAATGCGAAACCCGATTGCCACAGGTCGGGTAGCGGCACATCGCGTTCGATATGCGCCAATGCTGCGTTGAGCAATGTTGGTGCAGCACCGGCAATCGCGCGGGTGACATGTTGTTTCGCATCGTCATCGGCTTTCCAGACCAGCCGCGATGGCTGTGCGAAGCGCGCCCAAACGGATACTGCTGACGCCGCAGGCCGGTTCAATTTGTGAAAATCATCTTCGCTCAGAACGGCAACTTTTGCCATCAACCCTTCATGCTGGACGGGGAATACGTTGGGTGGCAGGCGGCGGTTCCATTTTGCCAGCCATGCTTTGTCATATGCGGCGTCATAGTCCGATACGATCAGATAGAAATCCAACATCTCGCCTTCCAGGACATCGCTGCGTAGGCATGACCCGTAGAATAGCACCGCGCGCGCAGAATCTGGATATTCTGCCGCGATTTGGGCCGCAAAAGCGCGCACTTGCGGCTGCACGCGCTTATTGAGCTCCTTGGCTACAAGTTGTTGAAGTGACAGCATTACGCCGCCTTTATCGGTGCTGATTCCATTTGTCGATATATGCGCGCAAAGCGCCGACCGAAATTTGATTCAAGCAGCGATCTTCAGAAAGGGTATTGGCGGTGTTGATTTGAGCACGATCGGTTTTTCGTCGGTCGCCTCGAACAGCTCACCATCCAAAATGATATTGCTGCGATCCCCATCAATGCGGATTGAATCACCTTGCGCAAAATGGACGCCTTGCATGGTATTTTTCCCAAGCTTGCCCAGGATCGACGCCAGTATCACGCGGAGCATTGCCAGTGGTCTTTGATCAACGGCAAATAATTTCATCGGGCCGGATTTCCGTTCGCCGGGCTTATAGCCTAATATAAGCTTCTCCAGCGTCGTAATGACAAGCACCGAAAAATTGCCACGAAATTCGCCATCACGGAACATTGAAATGCGAACCTTGTTTGATTTTTGCGGCAAAAACTTTGCCTGAAAGCCAAGGATATTCGTACAAAAAACCGCCATCACGGCCAATACATGGCTCAAACCGTTTGGAAGGCCCAGCGGATATATTTTATGCCGGCAATATAGGATTGTTTCTGCAAGGCCTGCGCCGCCCAAGAACATTCCGAGCACTGGTTTTGCGCCCTCACTGCCATCGGTCAGAGAGATTAACTCGCGCGCAACAACATGTTTCGATACATCGCCTTTGGCAATCTCCAGAATGTTTTCGAGCGCGTTAAGCGGCTTGCCTTGTGCGCCCAGATCGAGCGCGATCAAATTTGTCTTGCCGTTTGGCAGGACGGCAACCGGAGGCGGCGAACCGTCAAAATGACCGCCATGGTACAGTTCCGTCATTGCAGCCTGAACCGTGCCGTCACCACCATTGATAATCAGCACCTTTGGCTTCACGCGTGCAATCATTTCGAGTGCGCGTGCAATTTGCCCTATTTCCTCCACCTCATAGTGAAACACATCGGGATGGCGCGCACAAAAGCAGCGTATATCCGGCAACAGCGATTTGTTGCCTGTGCTATGCGGATTGGAAAGAAGGGCGACTAGTGCCAAATTACATATATTTCATATTGATGGTGATACGGGTGATCTTGCTACCAGCGTAGAAAGAAACTTTCTTCACTGATGGCTTCCCGAGATTGAAAATATTGATGCTAGGATTGCGGGACATGCCGCCGCCATCTTTGCGAATATCGGTCTTGCCGTTATTGTTGGTATCGTGCCGAATGGCGATGCCGTAATTTCCCGCGCGGGGAACCGGCATGCAAAATGTCATTGATCCGCGAGAGGCGCGGCGTTCAATCCGGTTGAGCCAGCGGCCCTTTTTCAACCAGTCAGCCCGCGTTGCGCGATAGCTTTGCGCCCGCATTTTGCCAGATGATGACTTAACGCCGCGTACCGAAATCAACACTGCCGGGCCTTTGCCAGCGGAACAGCGTGATAGATCGTTACTAATCCTGCTTCCTGCATTTACGCTACCGCTTGCCGCGATGGCGGCAATGGCAGCGATGGGGAGAATTACCTTCTTCATTAATTGAACTCCTAAGACGATATGAGGGCGCAAACTCTTACGGGCAGCACCACGGATATTGCCCCTGAACCTAAACTGTCTTATCGGAGTGATTTGCGGCCAAATTACGGTGATAGGGCGACTACAGTTTGAAATTTCTAACAGCAACAGATCGCTATATCGCTCGCCTCGTCTTTGTGCCGATGGTGGGCACCTTGGTCGTGGCTGCAATGTTGCTGCTGCTAGAGAAGATGTTGCGTCTTTTTGACTTTGTCGCGGCAGAGGGCGGTCCGGTCAGTGTGGTTTGGCGGATGCTGGCCAATCTTATGCCTGAATATCTGTCGCTTGGTATACCTATCGGATTGTTATTAGGTATTTTATTGGCATTCCGTAAGCTTGCACTATCGTCTGAACTTGATATCTATCGGGCTGTCGGAAAGAGCTATTGGCGGCTATTGCGGGTGCCATATATGTTTGCCCTTGTGCTTGCGGCAATTAATCTGGCCATCGTCGGTTTTGTGCAGCCATATTCACGCTATTTATACGAAGAATTACGATTTGATCTGCGTTCTGGCGCATTGGGCGCATCGATCAAAGTTGGCGAATTTAACAAATTGGGCGGAAATTTGACGATCCGGATCGACGAAAGCCGCAATCAAGGCAAAGATCTGGCGGGTCTGTTTGTTTACGGCGAATCGGAAAGCAAGCAATCGATTGCGGTGACCGCCGAAAAGGGTGCTTTTTTGCGTACGGATGACCCGGATACAATCATTCTGCGGCTCGATAACGGCACCTTGGTGCATGATGATCCCAAATATATTAACCCTCGCGTGTTGAGTTTCACCAATCATGATGTACCGATTCCGCTTCCCAAGATTGAGGCCTTTCGTGATCGCGGCGGCAAGGACCGTGAATATACTCTTCCCGAATTGCTGAAAGTAAGCGGCGATATGTCGCTGTCTGGCGAGCTTCGAGACAAGGCGGCATCCAATTTCCATTTCCGGTTGGTGGAGGTTGTTATGATGTTGCTGATGCCGTTGCTGGCGCTGGCGCTGGCCATACCGCCGAAGCGGTCAACCTCCGCGCTGGGGGTGTTCTTGTCTATTGTGATGGTTGTCACCTATCACAAGATTAACGAATATGGCGCTGGTATAGGCGGAATGGGTGTGGTTGAGCCAGTGATCGCGCTTTGGGTGCCGTTCCTGATATTTGCGGCGCTGATTCTGTGGATGTATCATGTTATCGCACATGTGCCAGGTGGCCAGCCTATCGGAGCGCTGGAGAAACTTGTCGAACAGATCGGTAAAGGGCTTAAAAAGCTGCTGCGCTTTGGCAAGCGGCGTTCCCGCCTTATCAAGGCGGAGGCCGCGACCTGATGTATTTGCAATTCTTCCCTTCACGCCAGTTAAGCCTCTATATGGGCAAATTGTTTCTTACGCGCAGTTTTGCGGTGTTGGCCATGCTCGTGCTTGTCCTGATGTCGCTAGACCTTCTTGGTCAGAGCGGTAAAATTTTGGAGGTGCCCGGCAATACGCAAGCCGATCTTTGGAATTATGTCGGCATGCGTATTCCGCAACTTATACAGCGGTTTCTGCCCTTCGCGGTTTTGCTGGGCACATTGATAACTTTCACGACCCTCAGCCAGAATAGCGAGGTTGTCGCCATGAAGGCATCCGGCCTTTCTGCGCATCAGATTTTGGCGCCGATGTTTGTGACTGCGCTGCTTGTGGCGATTTTTTCATTTGTCTTCAATGATCGCGTGGTCGCGCCTGTGACCGCGGAACTTTCACATTGGCAATCGGCCGAATATAAGAAAATCCCGCGCGACGACGGGGTTAAATATAATGCCTGGGTCAGGGAAGGGCAGGACCTGTTCAAGGCCGAAGAAGTAATTGGAAAAGGCAGCGCGGCACGGCTGAAAAACGTTTCTGTCTATCTGCGTAACCGAGGCGGGTTGAAGCAAGTCATACATGCCGAAACCGGCGTATATGCTGGCGGCGCGTGGCAACTGAAAAATGGCAGCATTTTTGATCCGGTAAAAGCGGGCGGCGAAGAAAAGTTTAAACGGTTGGTTGTCGGCAAAGGCATTACGCCCGACCGTTTCCAATATGTGAAAGTTGATGGCAATGCGCTTGGTTTCATGCCGCTAAAACGGGCAATTGAAGATCTCAAACTATCCGGCCGCAGGACATCGCATTTGGAAGCGATTTTGTGGCATAAAATATCGGGCCCGCTGTCGGCGCTATTGATGCCTCTGCTAGGCGCAGTAGCCGCGTTTGGCCTTGCGCGTTCGGGCGCGTTGTTTGTGCGCGCGGTGATCGGCATGATGCTGGGCTTTACCTATTTTGTTGCTGACAATTTTGCGCTCGCGATGGGAAATTTGGGTGCGTATCCGCCGCTGGTTGCCGCTTGGGCGCCGTTTTTATTGTTTCTGCTAATCGGTGAAACGGTGCTCGTGCGGACAGAGGAATAGGTGAAATAGCGTGTCAGATATTGTCATTAAACCTGTTATCAACAAAGCCGACCGCAAGGCATTTGTTGACCTTCCTTACCGGCTTTATGCGGATAATCCCAACTGGGTTCCGCCCTTAAAAGGCGATGTAAATTTCCTGATTTCGGAAAGCAAAAACCCTTGGTTTGAACATGGGGAAGCACAGCTTTTTTTGGCCGAGCGTGGCGGATCGGTTGCCGGCCGTATTTCAGCGCATATTGATCATCTCGCGCTCAAACAACCGGCCGAACAGGGCATGGGCCCCGGGACAGGGTTTTGGGGGCTGTTCGAAGCCGAAGATGCGGAAATAGCTGAAGCGTTGATCGCGCGTGCAGAAGAATGGCTGCGCGCAAAAGAAATGACGAAAATACTCGGCCCCGTCAGTCTTGCAATGTGGGACGAACCCGGACTGCTGGTAAAAGGCCACGACCACCCGCCAACATTCATGATGGGCTACCATAGCGCGCAATATGAAAGCTGGATCGATGCCGCGGGATATGAAGGGGTAGAGGATCTCTATACCTATGCGTTGCCCATCGGAGACGGCTTTCCAGAACTGGTCAATCGTATCGTCGCGATGGGAGAAAAATCGCCGAAGATACGCATTCGAAATGTGGTCAAGAAACGCTTTGATGAAGAAGCGGCTTTGATCATGGATATATTGAATGACGCATGGTCCGACAATTGGGGCTTCGTGCCTTTCACCGACCGCGAAATCGCGATGGCGGGCAAAAAGCTAAAGCCGATTGTCCGTGAAGATTTGATCAAGATTGCCGAGGTTGACGGCGAACCGGTTGCTTTCATGATGACGCTGCCGGATATGAATGAGAAGCTGAAAAATTATGGCGGATCGCTCTGGCCGTTCAACTGGGCAAAACTGCTCTGGTGGCTCCGAAAGCCATATTGCAAAACAGGCCGGGTCCCGTTGATGGGCGTGAAAAAGAAATACCAATCGACGCGGCTAGCGAGCCAACTTGCTATGATGCTCATCGAATATATCCGGCGTGATATCATCCCGCGCTATGGCGCAACGCGGGGAGAATTCGGCTGGGTGCTGGGGTCGAACGGCCCGATGAATTCGGTGGGAGAGGCCGTTGGCGGAAAGATAAACAAAATATACCGGATATATGAAAAGCGGCTGTGATGCCGAAATTAGCCGCCCCAAAAAAGGACGACTAATCGCGCACCACCATGTCTACCTTAAAAGGCTATCGCGGACCGCCGTTGCTGGCTCGCGCGCCGCTTCTGCCTGAGCTTCACGTGGGGGCAGATCGTCATGTATCCATTCGGCGACTTTCTTTCCATGGCGGGTCACTGCACCCATATTGAAGAAATGCATGCCGCCCAGAACGAGCACTGCCAGCCCGACATGCCATCCCAGAAAGCGCATCAATTGCGGCGCGGTTTCAACGGTTCCCGCTGCGCTCAACGCCAAAGAAATAAAGCCCAAATTGACGAGATAAAACCCAACCACCAGAAGATGGTTCACGCTGGTAGCGAGTTCGGCATCATGGCCGAAGCAGCGGATAAGATAGATTTTCCCGTTGGTGCTGAGGGTCCATGCGACCCAGATGGTCATGCCAATCGCGATGATCAGATAGAGGCAGTAAGCAATCATAGTCATGGTAATTTCCTTTCGTAAAACTTACGTCAGTAATTTCTGTAATTATAGAAATGGTGTGGCGTGAAGAGATGGTTATGTGGTTTCATCGGACAATCCTTTGAAGTTAATCCAGCGAGCGAATGCGCGGTTCGGCAGTTTCGCTTTTTTTGCCGCCCGGGATAAGTCGCGCTACCTTGCCGCCAAGCTTCATAAGCTTGACCAAAGTTGCCTTGTTGATCCGGCGGACATCGTCATACCAGTTCGTCAGGGTCGCTATAAATTCATGCATGCGGCCGATACGCGCCCGGACATGTTCGGGCAGTTGCTTGTTGCTTTCCATGCGCTCTTTAAGTTCAGCGAGCTTTGCAATCGTTGGATCAATCTCGCGCCGCTTTCGTTCGGCGGTGATCGCCATGAACAGATCCCATAAGTCGGTTTCGGCGACAAAATGATCGCGCCGATCGCCGGCCACATGTGTGCGTTTAACAATGCCATAGCCCTGTAATTCTTTCAGGCTATTGGACACATTGGAGCGTGCTAGGTCGAGAGCGTTGCAAATCTCTTCGGCATCGATCGGTTTATCGGACAAATATAGGAGCGCGTGGACCTGAGCCATGGAGCGGTTCGCTCCCCAATGGGTGCCCATCTCTCCCCAATGGAGGATGAATTCCAATGCTTCGGGATATTTCTCTACGCCCATTTGATATTCCAAACGACTCAGTTGATTTCTTTATTTCTGTAATTACAGAAATTGAGGAATATGTCAATAGTGAGCTAAACCTTCGCCCTATCACCCATCGTATATCGCGGGCCGGCACCTTTATCCGCCGCTTTGTCTTCCGGGTTATAAAGTGCGCAAGTTTTCAACGACAAGCAACCGCAACCGATGCAGCTGTCCAGATTTGCGCGGGTTTGTTCTAGCTGCGCAATCTTTCCATCAATGACTTTGCGCAAGCCTTTGCTGATCCGCCTCCAATCCCGCTGTGTCGGGGTACGCCCGTGGGGCAGGCCTCTCAGCTCTTGAACGATTTCTTCGATCGAGAGGCCGAGCCGCTGCGCGATTAAGATAAAGGATAACCGCCTGATGTCGCTGCGTAGAAAGCGCCGCTGGTTCCCGCCCGTCCGCATGGGTTCCACCAGGCCCTTCCCTTCATAAAAACGGATCGCGGAAACAGAAAGTCCCGTGCGGCGCGCTAGGTCGCCGATGGATAGAAAGTCACTCGCCTTCAACATAATTTCCATCCTTTGAAGAAATATCTTGACCTCAACTTAAGTTAAGGTTGCAGAAGAGGCAAGTGGCGAGTCGAAAGCGGCTTGAAATTTTGCCAAGAAGGAGACGAAAGATGACGACCGCATTTGTGGAACATGTGAATTTAACGGTGCGCGATCCAGCACGTTTGGCGCAGTTGATGATCGACCTATTCGGCTGGCACATCCGCTGGCAGGGACCGTCGCAACTGGGCGGCGAGACGATCCATGTCGGCACCGATGATTGCTATCTCGCCATTTATACAGACCCTCAAAAGAAATATGGCGATGAAAATTTCGTGAAAGGTCGCCCGCTCAACCATGTGGGGATTGTGGTGGATGATCTGGATGCGGTCGAAGCAAAAGTAGCCGCGGCTGGCCTGAAGCCCTGGGGCCACGACGATTACGACCCGGGACGGCGCTTCTATTTCTATGATTTTGACGGAATAGAGTTTGAGGTGATTAGCTATGCGTAAGATCACAGGTGCAATCTGGCATATGCTGTGCGAACAATATTGCGACGGTCTTGGGCCGGAGTCATTCCGGTCCGATTAGCGTTTCGACGGTTTGTTCACCTGCAATTTGGACATTATTGCGGCCCAATGACTTGGCTTTGAACATGGCCAAATCGGCTTGGTCAATTGCGTTATTTAATTCTTCGCCGTCACCCCATGTGGCGACACCGATAGAACATGTTAGCTTGAGCGTTGGCGGCCAGTTAGAATTTTCATATTGCGCCAGCGCCAAGCAAATGCGCTCGGCAACAATTTTGGCCTCTTCAAGGCTTGTCCTGGCGAGGGCTATGACAAATTCCTCGCCGCCCCAACGCGCTACTGCTTCTTGCGCACCCGCGGACATATGCAGCGCGCGAACAGGTGTCTTGATAATTCCTGCTGCGGCTTTGAGGACCTCGTCGCCCGTTGCATGTCCGAAACGATCATTGATCTTTTTGAAATGATCGAGGTCGAGCAGGATTATGGCCATAGACGAATGGCTGTGACTCTGCCGCAATTTCTTGGCGGTCGTTTCAAAATCGCGGCGATTTAATAGCCCTGTCAGGCTGTCATGACTGGAGAGATATTGGGCCGTGCCCAATGCTTTCCTTAGCTGTTTGGTCAATCGTCCGTTTTCCAGCTCGGTGCGTAAATTTTGCACAGCCTCTTGCTGTTTCCTTGAAATCAGATGGATCAGGCAGCCAAACATAAGGGCCGCGCCGGCAATCATCAAAAGGCCGTATTCTGCATAGTGATAGACAGAAATTGGCAATGCCGTTGCCGCAAAGCCGGCAATGGCGGTCTTGGACATTACTTTTGCATTGGATGCGAAAAGGCATGCGGTTGCAAGCGTCACCAAAATGACGGCAGTGATCGTCGCTCGTTCCGCGCCCGTGATCCCGCTTTCCGACATCGGTGCGAGCAGCGTCCCCCAAAAAGCGGTGGCCACAAATTCCATACTCAACCATAGAACCATTGCTTTTTTGATCGGGCTTTTGCGTTCAATAGCGCCTTTTACCCTACCTGCTGTCGCGGCCGCCAAAAAAGTAGCGAGCAAAAAACATGCGGCAAGCATCCAAAATGTAATTCGCTGTGAAAGACCGGACGCTGCAAAGCAAATTATCGCAACAGGAATGAGGACTGGTAACCGACCTTTAATCGGGTCGCCAATTGCGCGACGCAACAATTCGCGTTCCACCTTTTTATCGGGAACGGAAGATTCAGCCGGTTTGGCCGTCACATCGAATTGATCAGAGGCAAATGCCATCTGCATGGTAGCACATCCTTCGCCTGTTAAGCGTAGCGTCGAAAATTTAGCGGAATATGGTTAACAGCTTGATAATAGGCGTTGGTCTGGCCAGCTTTAGCCACTCTATTGCTGTCTTTCTGGAGTGACAGCCCTGGGGGACAGTCACTTGAGTCAAGTCTACCCACACTGGCATAACAATTGCTGTCCTACATGGCGGTGATCTGCTCCAACCTGACTGATGGTTTATGTCGCTGCGCCTATAGAGGTGAACGGAAAAAACTATGTGTTGAGGACCGCCGACTCCGTTTCGTCTATTATGCTATTAAACAATATTGTTAAGCGTGATATGCTGTTGACAGGTTTACTTGCCGCCCTGGTTACCGCTAT
>CAKZNA010000275.1 GCA_937129355.1 uncultured Sphingomonadales bacterium
GCCAATTCGATGAAATGGGCACCCTTCTGCGCGCTCTCACTAAATAGAACGCCGTTATTGGCAAGGATCGCGACTGGCATGCCCCAGATATGCGCGAAACCGCAGACCAGCGTGCTGCCATATTGCGCCTTAAATTCATGGAATTCGCTGCCGTCAACAATGCGCGCGATAATCTCCCGCGCGTCATAGGGCGCACGGACATCATCGGGGATAATGCCGTAAAGTTCATCCGCATCATATTTGGGCGCGCGCGGTTCTTTGGTTTCCACATCAAACCCATCATTCGGGCCGAGATGGCTGACAATATCGCGCACGATGGTGAGCGCATGTTCGTCATTTTCCGCCAAGTGATCGACCACGCCCGATTTTTTGGCATGGATATCGCCGCCGCCCAAGTCTTCGGAGCTTATCTCTTCGCCCGTCGCGGCCTTTACCAATGGCGGACCAGCTAGGAAAATCGTGCCCTGATTGCGCACAATGATGCTCTCGTCGCACATGGCGGGGACATAGGCACCGCCAGCGGTACAGCTGCCCATGACGCAGGCGATCTGGGGGATACCCACCGAACTCATCTGCGCCTGATTAAAGAAACTGCGCCCAAAATGTTCGCGGTCGGGGAAAATCTCTGCCTGATGCGGCAGGTTCGCGCCGCCGCTATCGACTAGGTATATGCAAGGCAGCCGGTTGGCCTGCGCAATTTCCTGCGCGCGCAGCTGTTTCTTCGTCGTCATCGGATAGAATGTGCCGCCCTTCACCGTCGCATCATTGCACACGATCATACATTGCCGTCCCGAAACGCGGCCAATACCGGTGATCAGGCTGGCACCGGGGGATTCGTCATTATACATGCCGTTTGCCGCGAGCTGGCCGACTTCCAGAAACGGCGAGCCGGGATCAAGCAGCCGCTCGACACGGTCGCGCGGAAGCAGCTTACCACGCCCGACATGGCGCTCACGCGATTTTTCGGGGCCGCCCTTCGCGGTCTCGGCAACCTTCTCATAAAGCTCATCACGCAGCGCGATGTTATGCGCAGCATTTTTGCGGAATGCTTCGCTTTCGGTATTTACCGAAGTGGATAATATAGGTGCGCTCATAGTGAATAGCCTGCCAGAATAATGACGCCTATCAACGACAATATTGATCCGCCCGGATGTTTGGCTTTGGTCATTAAAAGATTGGTGACGCCTAGCGTCAGCCAAAGCAATCCAGCCAAAAGTATCAATGTTACTGGCGTACCTGGCCAAACAATCAATATAGCGGTCATCAGCATGAACAAGCTGCTCGCATGCCAGCCAAAACGGATTATCGCCTGCGTCATCGGCCTGCGAATAAAGGGATCATCCACTGCAAGCGTTGGCCTGATTAGAAGCCTTTCACCCTGCACGGAATGGAAAATAGCAGCAACTACAATCAGGCTGGCGGCAATATAGAAAAACGTCATCAGCCGCCTCCAATCAATTCACGGCCAATCAACATACGGCGGATTTCATTGGTTCCTGCGCCAATATCCATCAGCTTGCTATCGCGCCAGTAACGCTCCACCGGCCAGTCGGTTGTATAGCCAGCGCCGCCCAGCGCTTGAATGGATTCCTCCGCCACCCGCACGCTATTTTCCGATGCCAGCATGACCGCGCCCGCCGCGTCAAAACGCGTTGTCTGTCCGGCATCGCAGGCTTTGTTGACATTATAGACATAGCTGCGCGCGCTGTTCAGGCGCACATACATGTCGGCAATCTTGCCCTGTAACAGTTGGAAAGAGCCGATGGCTTTGCCGAACTGCTTACGCTCGCGAACATAGGGGATGACGGTATCGATACAGGCCTGCATCAGGCCCAGCGGCAGACCGGCAAGCACCGCGCGTTCATAATCCAGGCCCGACATTAAAACGCCGACGCCGCCATTCACCGGCCCCATCACATTTTCTTCCGGAACTTCGCAATCGTCAAACACCAATTCGGCCGTCGGGCTGCCATGCATGCCGACTTTTTCGATTTTCTGGCCGATTGAAAAGCCCTTCATGTCTTTTTCAATCAGGAATGCCGTGATGCCGCCCGACCCTGCATCGGGCCGCGTTTTGGCATAGACGACCAGCGTATCTGCCTCCGGTGCATTGGTGATCCAGAATTTTGTGCCATTCAGGACATAACCGCCCTGCACCGCTTCGGCTTTCAATTTCATGCTGACGACATCGCTGCCCGCGCCAGCCTCTGACATAGCCAGCGACCCGACATGTTCGCCCGATATCAGCTTGGGTAGATATTTTGCTTTCTGTTCCGGCGAGGCCCAGCGGCGGATTTGATTGACGCATAGATTGCTATGCGCGCCATAGCTCAAGCCAACTGCGGCGCTAGCACGGCTGATTTCCTCAACCGCGATCACATGCTCCAGATAGCCGAGGCCTAGGCCGCCATCTTCCTCATCCACCGTGATCCCATGCAGACCAAGATCCCCCATCTGCGTCCAAAGCTCTCGCGGAAACCAGTCTTCCCGGTCCACTTTCTCGGCGATCGGCATGATTTTTTCTTCGGCAAAGCGCCGCGTTGTATCGCGAATATGATCCGCCATTTCGCCAAGCTGAAAATCAAAATCTGGTGTGGCGATCATGCAAAATTCTCCCTGTAACGCCCCCTTATAACGTGCATTTTGGGGAAGGGAATGCGCAATAATGTTGCGCCACAAAAACACGCACCAAAATACCGTAGTCCTGAGCCGGAAGCGCATAAGCGCTGACGAAAGTCGAAGGGCGGCTATCGGTATAGCGCGATACTGTGAAGCGCCCTTCGACTTTCGATAGCGTTGCACGCCATCGGCTCAGGGCTGCGGTCTGGAATTAGGCAAATTTGCTTTGCAATTCCAACAACCGCATCGCAGCCGCAGCCGCTTCTCCACCCTTATTCTTCTGCGCAGGGTCTGCGCGCACCAGCGTCTGGGCTTCATTCTCGGTGGTCAAAATACCATTGCCGATCGCTATACCGTCCATCGAAAGCGCCATAATACCGCGCGCGCTTTCGCCAGCGACGATTTCAAAATGATATGTCTCGCCGCGAATGACCACCCCGATGGCGACATAACCATCATACTGACCGCTTTCATGCGCTAGCGATATAGCACCTGGAATTTCCAACGCGCCCGGCACGGTGATGATCTCCACCTCATGCCCGGCACCTTCCAATGCAGCGCGCGCGCCAGCGATCAACATGTCGTTGAAATTATCGTAGAAGCGCGCTTCAACTATCAGGAATTTTGCCATATTATTCTATCCTATCCCCGTCATTCCAGCGAAAGCTGGAATCTCCCGCCACCGCGCTCTCCCGCCCGAGATACCAGCTTTCGCTGGTATGACTATATATTTCAGGATTGGAGTTGCTACTCCGGTATCGCCCGTTCACTCACCACGCTCAGGCCGTATCCTTCCAGCCCAACGGGGTTTTGCGGTGAATTGGTCAACAGCGTCATTTCGCTTACACCCATATCAACCAGTATCTGCGCGCCGATGCCATAATCGCGAAGCTCGCCAGCGGGCGGTTTTTCCTTGCCAATCTCGCGCTGTAACTTAGCGGCGTTATTGGGCATCAGCACCACGATCAGGCCGCTGCCTGCCCTGCCAATTTCCGCCATGGCGCGCTGCAACGTGCGTTTGCGCGGACCTGACTGGCCAAGAACATCGTCAAAAATGGAAATGGCATGCATGCGCACCAGTGTGGGTTCGCCTTCCACCACATTGCCTTTCTGCAGCACAACGTTGGTCGAACCGTCGACCGAATTCTGGTAAGTCAT
>CAKZNA010000276.1 GCA_937129355.1 uncultured Sphingomonadales bacterium
AAGCGGTTAAGATAAATGGAGCTGATGCCGATTTCCATAGGCGTGATTTATGGGAAGCTATTGACGCTGGTCATTTTCCAGAATGGCGCGCCGATCAACGCTCCGGTAGAGTTTAGAATTATCGGACCCGATCTTGGCCGTTTGAAAGAACTGGCGAGCACTGCCGAAGAAACGCTGCAAAAAACGCCGGGGACGCGCGATATTCTAAACCAGGTGCGCACAGACCGGGTAGATCTGGATCTGGGCATTGATGATGCCAAAGCGGCGTTGCTTGATATACCGGCAGGCGCTCCTCGCCGTGCAGTCCGGCTTGCGATTAGCGGTGAGGCTTCGGGTAATTTCCGCGATGAAGAAGGGGATAGTTATCCGGTTACCGTGCGGTTGCCGCTGGAAGGAACGCAGCCGGTATCGGCGGTCGAGAATGTCTATGTATCTTCGCGCGCTGGCCGTCCGATTGCTTTGGCGGAGATATCGGACCCCAAACTAATCTCGCAGCCGCCTTCCATCCGGCGGTATAATCTGGAGCGCTTTGTGAGCATCACGGCCCAAGTGCAGCCCGGTTTTCTGCCTTCAAAGGTGAACCAGGATGGGCTTGCACGCTTGCGGAAGATTGAATTGCCCAATGGCTACCGCATTGAAGAGGGCGGGGAAGCGCAGGCAATTGCCAATACTTTTGCCGGGTTTGGTCCGGTTATCCTATTCGCTTTGTTTGCGATATTTTCCATTCTTGTTGCCGAATTTGGCCGCTTCCGTGAAGCGCTGGTTGTTGCCGGCGTCATTCCGCTTGGTACGTTTGGCGGGCTGATGGGGTTACTTATTACAGGTAACAATCTGTCATTTTTGGCAGTCATCGGTTTTGTCGCTTTGATTGGTATCGAGATCAAGAATTCGATCCTGCTCGTCGATTTTACCAGCCAGCTGCGCGAACAGGGAATGAAATTGCGGGAAGCCATCGAAAAGGCGGGTGAGGTTCGTTTCATGCCAGTGCTGCTTACGTCCATCACCGCTATTGGCGGCCTTATGCCGCTCGCTTTGTTTGGCGGCAGCCTCTATTCGCCGCTCGCAATTGTGCTGATTGGCGGCCTAATTTCTTCGACCATCCTGTCGCGCATCGTGACGCCGACAATGTATCTGCTCGTTGTTCGCGGTGTGGAAACCAACGGCAAGACGCCGCCAGAATCTGCGCAGCCAGCGCCAGCGGCTTGAAGCGATAACGGTTAGCGCTTATCTTGGGGTCTCTCCCTGACCCTGAAAGGAAATCCCCATGGCCCAAGAAGAAGCAATTTTTGCAGGCGGCTGTTTCTGGTGCACCGAAGCAGTATTCCAGCAGCTATCCGGCGTTGATCGCGTCGAAAGTGGATATATCGGGGGGCATTTGGCAGACCCAACCTACAAACAAGTATGCGGCGGCAGCACGGGCCATGCAGAGGCGATACGCATCGGATATGATGGCGATGTGATTGGCTATGGTGATTTGCTTGATATCTTCTTTGCAACGCATGACCCAACCCAGCTTAACCGGCAGGGGAATGACATCGGTACGCAGTATCGTTCCGCGATATTTCCGATGAATGACGCGCAGAAAGCGAAAGCGGCGGCTGCGATCGAACGCGCGCAGCCGGATTGGCCGGAGCCGATAGTAACGACGATAGAGGATGCCGATATGTGGTATCCGGCGGAAGATTATCATCAGGAATATTGGGATGGCGACGGGCAGCGCAATCCATATTGCATGGCGCTGATCCCGCCCAAATTACAGAAGCTGAAAAAAGGCTTTGCTGACCGTCTGGCCAAAGAGGTTTAATCGGCCTAAAAGACGGGTATAATTCCGGGATAGGGGACCTTCGAAGCTATGACTTTCAAACCCATTCGTAAGGCGGTGTTCCCCGTTGCTGGTCTTGGCACACGTTTTTTGCCAGCGACCAAAGCCATTCCGAAAGAAATGCTTCCGGTCGTGGATCGCCCCCTGATTCAATACGCGGTCGATGAAGCGCGTGAGGCCGGGATCGAACAGATGATCTTTGTCACTGGCCGCGGCAAGAGCGCGATTGAGGATCATTTTGATATCGCGTTTGAACTGGAACGCACAATGGCAGAACGCGGCAAGGACCTGTCTGTGCTTGACCCGACCCGCCTTGGCCCTGGCGCATGCGCTTATGTGCGACAGCAAGAGCCTATGGGCCTAGGCCATGCCATCTGGTGCGCGCGGGATATTGTTGGAGACGAACCGTTTGCTATCTTCCTGCCTGATGAATTTATGCATGGCACGACGGGCTGTATGGCTCAGATGGTGCAGGCCTATAACGAAACAGGCGGAAATATAATCAGCGTGCTTGAAGTGCCGCAAGATAAGGTTTCAAGTTATGGTGTGATTGCACCGGGGGAAGAAAAGGGTGCGCTTACCGAAGTGACAGGCCTTGTCGAAAAACCAGCGGTCGCCGATGCACCTTCGAACAAGATCATCTCCGGCCGCTATATTTTGCAGCCTGAAGTGATGCGGGTTCTGGAAAATCAGGAAAAGGGTGCTGGCGGCGAAATCCAGCTTACTGATGCAATGGCGCAAATGATTGGCGACCAGCCATTTCATGCCGTCACTTTTGATGGCAAGCGGTATGATTGCGGGTCGGTGGCCGGATATGTCGAAGCCAATCTGGCGCTGGCGCTCGAGCGCGAGGATATAGGCGAAGAGGTGCGCGAGAAGGCGGCAGAATTACTCGCTTAGCTGGGTTCAGTGCCAGTTAACGGTTTGCGTCTAAGTTCCGGCGTTGAACAGGAGATAAAGCTCATGGTCAAGATTATCGTTCTAATACCGCTGATACTCGGGCTGTCGGGGTGCGTGGGTATCGTCAAAGATGTTGTGACCGCTCCGATCAAAGTGGTTTCAAAAACCGCCGATGTGCTGACCACCAGCCAATCAGAGGCGGATGAAAAGCGTGGGCGCAAGCTGCGCAAGAAGGAAGAGAATCTCGGCAAGCTCTCTCGAAAACGCGATAAGGCCCAGCGTAAATGCGACAAAGGCAAGCAAAGTGCCTGCGAAGATTTGCGCGAATTAGAAGCGGAAATAGAAGAAGAGCAGAACCGGCCAGTCTAGCAAAGGCCGACAAGCCGGCTTGTCTACCTCAAGCTCTAAATTTTGTCTTCTGCTGCAATTTCGTAACCATGCTTGCGTTCAACCCAGCTCCAGTCCCGGCGGCGCAATTCGGCTTTCGCATCTTTTAGAGCCGCCTTGCGGTCGAGGCCAAAGCCTAGCGCCCAGCGGTTATAATGCGCGCCTTCATGGTCTTTCTCGCGGCCGCCCTTGATCACGACGAAATAGCCGCCGTCTTGCAGCTTATCGCCATTATGCCTGCAATAAGGCGTACTGTTATCATAGCTTTTACGGTGATCACGTCGCGCGGCCCGGTTTGCGACATATCCGTCAACATTGGGGCTTGCGCCGTGACGTAGAAAATATTCGCTGTCATAATAGTTGCCCGCCAGATTTTTTGATTTTTCAATGCAAAGCGCGACCGCGCCTGCATGCGCCTGCGTTGATATTGTTGCCAGTGCGATAGTGCTGAGCGCGTAGATATATTTATGCATGAATTTTCTCCAACCTGTTTAGTGGAGGGAGTAATGCAATGAAATATTTTGCTAGAATGTGATGTAGGTCACGCCCGTCATTTTTTATCAAGCGTTGAAATTTGAAATCGCTATCCCGCTAGCGATGATTATCAGGATGGTACCGGAAATATAGCCGACCGGATTTTTGCCCAAACGCTTTGCCGCTTGCTTGCTGGCGGAGGAAGCCAGAAATGAATATACCAAAAGACCAATACTCTCTGACACCAGCGTTACGCACGCAAAAACGATGACTTGATAGGGTATGGAAATTGCGGGGTCGATAAATTGCGGAAGAAAGCTGACGTAAAATAGCATCACTTTCGGGTTTGCCATATGAACCGCAAGTCCGCTCCCGAAACCATTAAAGAAACCAATCTCAGAATGCTGGCTTAGTTCGGCACTGCGCGCGTTCGTCAAAATCATACGCGCGCCCATCCACAGAAGATAGGCCACACCAAACCAGCGGATGGCGGCATAAATATTCGGCGCAGCCGCAATCAGCGCCACCAGCCCAAGCCCGGACAGCGCATACCAAATGAAATTTCCGATATGGATACCGGTGATCGGACCCAGCGATGCGCGCATCCCACCGCTTGCGGCATAGCTAGCGGTGACGGCGGTCGAAGCGCCGGGCACCAAACAGATCGCAAGGTCAGCGACGAAAAACAACAATATCGTCTCGATGGACATGACCGCTGCTTACAGGCTGAACCCACAAAGAAAAAGCCCCGCCGAAATTGCTTCCGGCGGGGCTTTGAAAATTTATTCTGGCGTTGCTTTTACGCTTCGCCGGTATCTTCTGTCGCAGGAGCCTCGGCTGCAGGTGCTTCGGCTTCGACTGCTTCTGGAGCAACCTCTGCACTATCGCCCTGAACCTTTGCCAGCGGATCGTCGCCGATCGCGGCTTCGGCACCCTGTTTAAGCTCGGCTTCATGCTCTTCTTCCGCCGTTTCGGGCGCAATCAGGCTTTCCTGAAGCTTCTTATACTGGGCGCGCAGTGCAGCGTCGCGACCAGAAGCCGTAACGCGCATGCGGTTCATGGCAGAACCTGTACCCGCCGGGATCAAACGCCCGACGATCACATTTTCCTTAAGGCCGGTCAGAATATCCTTCTTACCTTCAACCGCAGCCTGGGTAAGGACGCGGGTCGTTTCCTGGAAGGACGCGGCAGAGATAAAGCTGCGTGTCTGCAACGAAGCCTTGGTGATACCAAGCAGGATCGGTTTGCCTTCTGCCTTCTTCTTACGAGGAGGCAGCTTGGCGTTATACTCTTCCATCTCTTCGCGGTCGACCTGTTCACCGGCCAGAAGCGTGGTGTCCCCACCAAAGGTGATTTCCACTTTCTGCAGCATTTGACGTACGATCGTTTCGATATGCTTATCGTTGATCTTCACGCCTTGCAGACGGTAAACTTCCTGAATTTCTGACACGAGATATTCGGCCAGAGCTTCAATGCCCATCACTTCAAGAATATCATGCGGATCAGGTGAGCCGGAAACAAGGGCATCGCCCTTACGCACCGCATCGCCGTCCTGAACCTCGAGAACTTTCGTTTTCGGGATCAGGTAATCGACACGATCACCTTCGCCTTCAGCCGGAACAATACCGATTTTGCGCTTCGCCTTATAATCGCGGACAAATTCGATATTGCCGTCAATTTTGGCAATGACCGAGTTATCCTTTGGCTTGCGTGCTTCGAACAATTCGGCAACGCGCGGCAGGCCGCCCGTGATGTCACGGGTTTTTGCTGACTCGCGGGTCATACGGGCCAGAATGTCACCTGCGACAACTTCCTGTCCGTCTTCAACCGAGAGCATTGTGCCCTGACCAACCAGATAACGACCAGCTTCACCGCTGTCGCCATCAAGCAAGGTAATCCGGGGGCGAAGCTCTTCTTTCGACGCCCGGCCCACTGTCCGGTCTTCGGTAACAACACGCTGGGTAATACCCGTCGCGTCATCGGTCTGTTCGGCAATGGTGCGGCCATCCAGAAGATCCTGGAATTTAACCACGCCCGGCTTGTCGGTAATAACCGGCATGGTGAACGGGTCCCATTCGGCGAGACGTTCACCGGCTTTTACCTTGTCACCAGCATTGAAGGCCAAAGCCGCGCCGTAAGGCAGGCGGTGGATTTCAAGCTCACGACCATCCTTGTCGGCAATTGCGATCTCGCCGCTACGCGCCATCACCAGACGGCGACCGCGCTTATCGACAATGGTAGGCATGTCATCTTTAAATACCATCGTACCAGCTGCGGATGCTTCGAGGTTGGACTGCTCGTTCAACTGTGCAGCACCGCCAATATGGAAGGTACGCATGGTCAGCTGTGTGCCCGGCTCACCGATTGACTGTGCAGCGATAACGCCAACAGCTTCACCTATATTAACCGGCGTACCGCGAGCAAGGTCACGGCCATAACATGTACCACAAACGCCAACTTTGGATTCGCACACCAGCGGCGAACGAATTTTCAGCGCCTGCAGACCAATCTCGTCAATTAGGGCAGCATGCGTTTCATCAAGCAATGTGCCTTTCTTGATCGCGACTTTATCGTCTGCGCCGATAATGTCTTCGGCTGTTGTACGGCCAAGTACACGTTCGGAAAGCGATGCGATTGTGCTGCCGCCCTGAACAATGGCGCGCATTTCGAGCGCCTTGTCAGTTTTGCAGTCAACCTCAACGATGGTGCAATCCTGCGATACGTCAACTAGGCGGCGGGTAAGATAACCCGAGTTCGCCGTTTTCAGTGCGGTATCGGCAAGGCCTTTACGCGCACCGTGGGTCGAGTTGAAATATTCCAGAACCGTCAGGCCTTCCTTAAAGTTGGAGATAATCGGTGTTTCGATAATCTCGCCAGAAGGTTTGGCCATCAACCCGCGCATACCCGCGAGCTGTTTCATCTGTGCTGGGCTACCACGCGCACCGGAATGCGCCATCATATAGATTGAGTTAATCGGCAATTCGCGGCCATGCTCGTCTTCAGGAGTCGATTCAATCCGCTCCATCATGGCAGCAGCAACACGGTCACCGCAGCCTGACCAGGCATCGATAACCTTGTTATATTTTTCCTGCTGCGTGATCAGACCATCCTGATATTGCTGCTCGAAATCGGCAACAATCGCTTTGGTTTCATCGACCATAGCTTCTTTGGTGTCAGGAATGATCATATCATCCTTACCGAAAGAGATACCCGCTTTAAACGCGTGTTTGAAGCCAAGGACCATGATCGCGTCGGCAAACAGCACAGTGTCTTTCTGACCGGTGTGACGATAAACCTGATCGATCACATCGCCGACCTCTTTCTTGGTCAGAAGGCGGTTGATAACGTCGAAAGGTACCGTGTGTGATTTCGGCAAGCATTCGCCGATCAGCATACGGCCCGGCGTTGTTTCAACGCGCATCTGAAACTCTTTGCCCTTTTCATCAGTCTGCGGCACGCGCGTCGTGATTTTGGAGTGCAGGGTCACAGCGCCCACTTCCAGAGCCTGATGCACCTCGGCCATATCGCCAAGGATCATGCCTTCGCCTGGCTCGCCTTTGCGGTCCATCGAAAGATAATAGAGGCCGAGGACCATATCCTGCGAAGGAACAATGATCGGCTTACCATTTGCAGGTGACAGGATATTGTTGGTCGACATCATGAGGACACGCGCTTCCAGCTGCGCCTCAAGGCTCAATGGCACGTGAACGGCCATTTGGTCGCCATCAAAGTCGGCGTTAAACGCTGCGCAAACCAGCGGGTGAAGCTGAATAGCTTTACCTTCGATCAGCACAGGCTCGAATGCCTGAATGCCAAGTCGGTGAAGCGTTGGCGCACGGTTTAGAAGAACCGGATGCTCGCGGATCACTTCGTCCAGGATATCCCAAACTTCCTTACGTTCCTTCTCGACCCATTTCTTCGCCTGTTTCAGCGTCATGGATAGACCCTTCGCGTCGAGACGCGAATAGATAAACGGCTTAAACAGCTCCAGCGCCATCTTCTTTGGAAGGCCACACTGATGCAGTTTGAGCTCTGGCCCGGTCACAATAACCGAACGACCCGAATAATCGACGCGCTTACCAAGCAAGTTCTGACGGAAGCGGCCCTGCTTGCCTTTCAGCATGTCGGACAGTGATTTCAGTGGGCGCTTGTTTGCGCCGGTAATCGTACGACCACGACGACCATTGTCGAATAGCGCATCAACAGATTCCTGCAGCATGCGTTTCTCGTTACGAACAATAATGTCTGGTGCACGAAGCTCGATCAGGCGCTTCAAACGGTTGTTACGGTTGATCACGCGGCGATAGAGGTCGTTGAGATCCGATGTCGCGAAACGACCACCATCAAGCGGTACTAGCGGGCGAAGCTCCGGCGGGATAACCGGAACCACGTCCAGGATCATCCATTCAGGGCGGTTGCCCGATCCGATGAAGCTTTCAACAACCTTCAGGCGCTTGATGATTTTGGCAGGCTTCAGCGTCGACTTTGTCGTTGCCAGTTCTTCCATCAGATCATCACGTTCACGCTCAAGATCCAGATCCATCAGCATCTGCTTAACGGCTTCTGCGCCAATACCGGCGGTGAAGGCATCTTCGCCAAATTCGTCTTGCGCTTCCAGCATTTCGTCTTCGGTCAGAAGCTGGAATTTTTCCAGCGTCGTCAGACCGGGCTCGGTGACGATATAGCTCTCAAAATAAAGCACGCGCTCAAGCTGCTTCAACTGCATATCAAGCAGCAAACCGATGCGCGATGGCAGCGATTTCAGGAACCAGATATGCGCAACGGGAGCGGCCAATTCGATATGGCCCATCCGCTCGCGGCGAACTTTGGTTACGGTCACTTCAACGCCGCATTTTTCGCAAACGACGCCTTTATATTTCATCCGCTTATATTTGCCGCATAGGCATTCGTAATCTTTAACCGGGCCAAAGATACGCGCGCAGAACAGACCGTCACGTTCCGGCTTGAATGTCCGGTAGTTGATGGTTTCGGGCTTTTTAATTTCACCGAAGGACCAGCTGCGGATCTTTTCAGGGGAAGCCAGACCGATTTGAATCTGGTCGAAAGTTTCTTGTTTGGCGACGGGGTTGTTGAATTTGCTCAGTTCGTTCATTTTCATTTCCTCATCGGGCTCTTGCCCAGTGAATTATTCTTACTCGTGGCGGTTTGCGAAGGGCGGGTGTGTCCCGCCCCAGCGCTTTATTCCGCCGCCTCGGCCATATCGTCGCCATCTTCGCCTTCGCCGTCTTCATCGTCGAAGTTTTTGAGGCCCACGTTAAGTCCAAGCGAACGCATTTCTTTCACAAGAACGTTGAAGCTTTCAGGGATACCGGTTTCGAAACCATCATCGCCTTTGACGATGCTTTCATAGACTTTCGTCCGGCCGATAACGTCATCCGATTTGACGGTGAGCATTTCCTGCAAGGTGTAAGCTGCGCCGTAAGCTTGCAATGCCCAAACCTCCATCTCACCGAAGCGCTGACCACCAAACTGCGCCTTACCACCCAGCGGCTGCTGTGTAACGAGGCTGTAAGGTCCGATCGAACGGGCGTGAATTTTGTCATCCACAAGGTGATGCAGTTTCAGCATATAGATATAGCCCACCGTGACTTTACGGTCGAACTGGTCGCCCGTACGGCCATCAAACAGATCGCTTTGACCCGATTGGTCAAGCCCGGCGAGTTCCAGCATTTCGGAAACATCGGGCTCGCGTGCGCCGTCAAACACAGGCGTTCCCATCGGAACACCGTTGGTCAGATGGCTGGCCATTTCGATGATGTCGGCGTCAGAACGTTCTTTGATCGAGTCAGCGTAATCATCACCATAGGCATGGATCATGCGTTCACGAACGGCTTCCGGCGGCTTCGCGCCTTCCGCTTCCGGATTGGCGATATGCCATTCTTTCAAGGCTTCCTCGACCTGCTTACCCAAACCGCGTGCGGCCCAGCCAAGATGGGTTTCGAAAATCTGTCCGACATTCATACGGCTTGGAACGCCAAGCGGGTTAAGCACGATGTCAACCGGTGTTCCGTCTTCAAGGAACGGCATGTCTTCTTGCGGAAGGATGCGTGAAATCACACCCTTGTTTCCGTGACGACCAGCCATTTTATCGCCGGGCTGCAATTTGCGTTTCACCGCAACGAAGACTTTGACCATCTTCAATACGCCCGGTGCCAATTCGTCACCGCGTTCCAGTTTCTCGCGGCGATCTTCGAATTTCTCGACGATCAGTTTCACCGCATCATCATACTGAACTTTGACCGCTTCCAGATTGCCCTGAACCTTGTCGTCAGTGACGGCGATTTTCCACCAGTCATGCTTTTCAACGGCTTCGAGATTTTCCAGATCAATCTTGGAACCTTTTTTCAGTTCCTTCGGACCAGCAGCAACTTTCTGACCAACCAGCATTTCACGCAGGCGGTTATAGGTTGCACGGTTCAGGATTGATCGTTCATCCTCGCGGTCTTTTGCAAGACGTTCAATCTCTTCACGCTCAATCGCCATGGCACGTTCATCTTTGTCGATGCCGTGACGGTTAAATACGCGCACCTCAACGACCGTGCCAGCAACGCCGGGCGGTAGTTTCAGCGATGTATCGCGAACGTCGGATGCTTTCTCACCAAAGATGGCGCGCAAGAGTTTTTCCTCCGGCGTCATCGGGCTTTCGCCTTTTGGTGTGATCTTACCGACCAGAATGTCACCAGGGTGAACTTCCGCGCCGATATAAACGATGCCTGCTTCATCAAGATTGCGAAGCGCTTCTTCGCCAACATTTGGAATGTCGCGTGTGATATCTTCGGGGCCAAGCTTGGTATCGCGGGCCATCACTTCAAATTCGTCGATATGAACCGAAGTGAAGACATCGTCTTTAACGATACGCTCTGAAATGAGGATACTATCCTCATAGTTATACCCGTTCCACGGCATAAAGGCGACGAGGCTGTTTTTGCCCAGTGCCAATTCGCCAAGCTGCGTTGACGGCCCATCGGCGATTGTTTCGCCTTGGATAACCATATCACCCACCTTCACCAGAGGCTTCTGGTTGATGCAGGTATTCTGGTTCGAACGCTGGAATTTCTGAAGCGTGTAGATATCCACGCCGCTTTCGCCTGCATTCACTTCGCCGGTCACGCGGATAACGATACGCGTTGCATCCACTTGGTCGACGATGCCCGCACGTTTAGCGGCAATCGCAGCACCTGAATCCTTGGCGACGGTTTCTTCCATGCCTGTGCCGACAAAGGGTGCTTCCGCGCGTAGCAGAGGCACAGCCTGACGTTGCATGTTAGATCCCATGAGTGCGCGGTTCGCGTCATCATTTTCCAGGAAGGGAATGAGTGACGCTGCAACAGACACAAGCTGTTTGGGCGACACATCCATCAACGTGATTTGATCGCGCTGTGCCATCAGGAACTCGCCGCCTTCGCGTGCGGAGATAAGTTCTTCGGTCAGCATGCCTTTCTTGTCGATTTCGGCATTGGCCTGCGCAACGGTATGGCGCTGCTCTTCCATTGCCGACAGATAGACCACTTCATCAGTGACCTTGCTGTCTTTCACAACGCGGTACGGTGTTTCGATAAAGCCGTATTTATTGACGCGGCTGAATGATGACAGCGAGTTGATCAGACCAATGTTCGGACCCTCGGGCGTTTCAATCGGGCAGATACGGCCATAATGGGTCGGGTGAACGTCGCGGACTTCAAAGCCTGCGCGTTCGCGGGTTAGACCGCCGGGGCCGAGGGCCGATACGCGGCGCTTATGGGTAACTTCAGACAATGGGTTGGTCTGATCCATAAATTGTGACAGCTGCGACGAACCAAAAAACTCGCGAACTGCGGCAACGGCCGGCTTCGCATTGATCAGATCGTTTGGCATTACGGTCGATACATCGACGCTGCTCATACGTTCCTTGACGGCGCGTTCCATACGCAGAAGACCAACGCGGTACTGGTTTTCAAGAAGCTCACCTACCGAACGAACACGGCGGTTGCCGAGATTATCGATATCATCAATCTCGCCCTTGCCGTCTTTCAGATCGACAAGTTCTTTGACCACGGCGAGGATGTCTTCCTTGCGCAGGGTGGTCATGTCGTCCGGGGCATCAAGCTCCAAACGCATGTTAAGTTTTACACGTCCAACCGCAGAAAGGTCATAACGCTCGCCGTCGAAAAACAGGCCTTCGAACAGAGCATCTGCGGTTTCCCGGGTTGGCGGTTCGCCGGGACGCATCACGCGGTAAATGGCATCAAGGCCCATATCGCGGTTTTCGGCCTTGTCGGCTTTCAATGTGTTGCGCATCCAGGCGCCGGTGATGACATGATCAATGTCGAGCAGTTCGAGCTTGTCGATGCCTGCCTTGTCGATCAGTTCCAGATTTTCTGCGGTAACTTCGTCGCCGGCTTCGATGTAAATCTGACCCGTTTTTTCGTTGATCAGGTCATAAGCGGAATACCGGCCGAAGATTTCCTCGGTCGGGATTAGAAGCGTTTTCAGGCCATCTTTGACGGCTTTATTCGCGCCGCGCGGCGTGATTTTTTGACCGGCCGGGAAAACAACTTCGCCAGTTTTCGCATCAACAATGTCGAAAAGCGGTTTGGAAGCGCGCCATTGCTCGGCATTGAAAGGAATCTTCCAACCGTCTTTGGCGCGTTCAAATGTTACCTTGTCATAGAAATGATCGAGAATTTCTTCGCTGGTAAGGCCAAGGCCGTAGAGCAAAGTTGTGACAGGCAGTTTACGCTTTCTATCGATACGAACATTGACGATGTCTTTGGCGTCAAATTCAAAATCGAGCCACGAACCACGATATGGAATGACGCGGGCGGTAAACAGGAATTTGCCTGACGAATGCGTTTTGCCGCGATCATGGTCAAACAATACGCCCGGCGAACGGTGCATCTGCGATACGATCACACGCTCGGTGCCATTGATGAAGAATGTGCCGTTGCCAGTCATCAGCGGCATGTCGCCCATATAGACGTCTTGCTCTTTAATATCGAGAACGCTGCGCGCTTCGGTATCTGGGTCAACTTCAAAAACGATCAAACGAAGAGTGACCTTCATCTGCGCTGCATAGGTAATACCGCGCTGGCGGCATTCCTCTACGTCATATTTGGGGTCTTCCAGCTCATAGTGAACAAAGTCCAGCTCGGCAGTGCCGGCAAAATCGCGGATCGGAAAAACACCGCGCAGTGTTTTTTCAAGACCGGACACATAGCCGCGCGAAGGATCGGAGCGAAGAAACTCGTCATAACTTTCGCGCTGAACCTCAATAAGGTTTGGCATGTCGATAACTTCGTGAATGTTACCGAAAATTTTACGGATGCGTCGTGCGCGGGAAAGCATGTCTGCTTTTGCTGGAGCGGCTTTGGTTGCCATGGTGGAGTATCGCCTCGCTTTAAAACTGGTTCATATCGCTTTGCGCAGGTCACCGAACGACAAAAGGCCGCATGACAAACGGCCCTGAAATACAGGACCGATTCATACAGCCTATCGCGTCGGTAAATCCTTTATCTTCAATGCTTTAATTTCGCTGCGCGACGGCGAAACCTGTTCCGAAGATTTAGGTGTTGGGTGCGATATAGTGATGGCCATGCAGCTTGTCAATTTAGGAAAGCTGCGGATTTGCGAGGAATTTTGATCTTTGGGCCGAAGCCCGTTCACATCGGCAATAACCGCTCGAAGTATGTCGGAAAAATACAATAGAAGTGAACCATCCCCTATAATATTCAGTCCATCGCCCGTCTTATTGCTAAATACTAAATAGTATGGTTTTCTAGTTATATAACAAAATCGAGTCGCACTGTAATAATCTTTTGAAAGGATTTTCTGTGGCTCATGGTTCCAGACATTTTGATGTATTAGCTCCCCGGTCCAAATTTTATCATGGACCTTTTGGCAGGCTTTGCCCTGATCTTGACCCGTGGGTTCCCGAAGGTGTTGCGGATTGTGATCTCGACAAGTTTCTTTTGGACATTGCCAATGATCTTATGGTCGAGACACCGGGCAAAAAACCCGGTGAGATCGCGGGCGATGATCAATTGCGCGATGATCTGGAAGACCAATTCGCATCGAATATTCCAGCCGGCTATACCTATTTCGGTCAATTTATTGACCATGACATAACCTTTGATCCCGCATCATCACTCATGCGTCAGAATGATCCTAACGGTCTCGTCAATTTTCGCACGCCGCGCTTTGATCTGGATAATGTCTATGGGGCGGGGCCAGACGACCAGCCATATTTATACGACCAGAATGACAAAGCGAAAATGGCTATTGGCAAAGTGAAGGGCAATCCCGACCTTCCCGATTTACCGCGCTTTCAAAAACGTGCTCTGATCGGCGACATGCGTAATGACGAAAATTCGATTGTCAGCCAGCTGCAACTAGCATTCCTGCTCGCGCATAACACGTTGGTTGATCGCGCCCGGAAACAGCATCCCAGCGCCAACACCGGCGAATTATTTGATATGGCCCGCAAATCGCTGCGCTGGCTTTATCAGTATATCGTCTGGAATGATTTCGTCCGCCGTATCGCCGTTGACGAGGTTCAGAAATGCGCCTTGCAATTGGTCGATACGTGCGACGGGCGCAAGAAATGGGAATGCGGATTGGATGATGTATTCAAGTGGAAGCATCAACCCTTCATGCCGGTTGAATTTTCGGTGGCAGCATACCGTTTCGGTCATTCGATGGTGCGCAACGAATATCAGACCAACAACCCGTTCCGTGGATTCGGGCAGTTCGCACCGATATTTGACAATACCGGGCCGGCTGACCCTGACGATTTGCGCGGTTTCAGGCCGATGAAGCCAGAAAATTCGGTGCAGTGGGATTGGTTCCTGCCGATGACATGTTCGCGCGGCCCATTCCCTCAAATGGCGCGAAAGGTGGATACGAAATTGGCAAATTCTCTGGCCTTCTTGCATGAAGGGCCAGCGGGGGACGCCATGAATGTGTTGGCGTTCCGGAACCTGAAACGCGGCATCTCCTTTGGCCTGCCGTCAGGAACTTCTATCGCGAAGAAATATTGTCTGAAACCGCTCAAGCTGAAAAAAGGCGAGCCCGACTCGCTGTGGTATTATATCCTTCGCGAAGCGCAGGGGAATGGCGGCAACACGATGGGGCGGGTTGGCTCGACCATCGTTTGTGCGGTGTTTGCCGGACTGCTGAAAGGCGATCCGAAATCATGGCTCAATATCGACCCATGCTGGACGCCAAAGGATGATCCGCTGCTCAACGCCGGAAAACGCAAAGATAATCGTGATGACAAGGCATGGACGCTGGCATCGATCATCCGGTTGGCAAATGTGAAGGCCGATGGCGTGGGGTTTGATGCACCAAATTTGTGAGGTTTGATTCTGGCGCTGACGGATCCGGTAGCGTCAGAATTTTGCCTTGCCGGTCAGGCAAACATGACGATTTCTTTGTTGGCGCTGATATGCACCGGCAATTGCCCGACAATATCGCCATCGGCTTGCACGGGGGCTTCGGTATCTGAAGTGATGGTTACCTCGCTGCATTCCAGCCTAGTGCAACCTCCTGGCCCAAGCTTTGGACTGACCATCACGCTTAACATGAGGCGCAAAAAATCGCGGCGGCGCGCGGTGGCCAAGAGCAGAATGGAGAGTTTGGGATTGGTCAGGGCGGCGGTTTCGGATAAAGTCCATGGTCCACCGAAATACCGCCCCTTTAGGATATAGGCGGCCTCTGCAGTAAAAGAAACGCCATCGGCCTGCACGTGGAGTGTCTGTCTTTTCCAGTTTATGAACTGCCCGACAAATGCCGCAGCGTAGGCAAGACGTCCGATCCGCTTTTTCAGTTTTAAAGAAACTTGGTCCACTGACCAGGCATCGGGGCCGACAGAGGCGCATGCCAGAAAAATATCGTCGCCAGATCGAGCGATATGGTAGCTTTTTGCCGCATCGCGGCCTGCTATTCTTTCGGCCAATGCGGCGACATCTTTTTTATACCCAGCCTCGCGCGCGACCAGGTTTATCGTTCCGAGCGGAAATTGGCTGAAGGTGATAGAAGGATTGGCGTGGGCCAAACTCGCAATCACATCGCGCAAGGTCCCATCGCCGCCAATCACGCAGACATGCTGACAATCCGTAGCCAGATTTTTCAGATCGGGATTGTGGCTATCGCTTTCGTGAACCGTGAAGCCCTTTGCGGATAGCTTTTCGCCGAGCTGTTTAACCAGTTCTGCTCTAAAGCTACCCGCATGAGGGTTATAGGCTAGTAAGACATTCATTGGCGGCAAGCGATAAAGCGTTGCCGCGATAATTCAATGCTGCGGCCTTAAATTATCATTTACCGCCGCGATATTTTACCGCCCCTTTGTTTGCGCTCCTTTGCTGGGTTTAAACTGCGGCGACACCGCCGCTGGCCGCGCGGCCGCACGTTTGAGATCCACGCCCATCCCGAATAGTTTCCATTGACCTTCCGAAGGTTCGAACATCAGGTCGAAATTGACACGCATTGGCTGGCTGGGGAAATAACCGACCATACGCAATCGCCCCTTTTCAATCTTCGGGGCCTGCGTCAATTGCGGGGTTAGAAAGACAACGGGGGCGAGGTCGATCTTGTTGCTCCGGAATGGAGCAAATAGCTTTGCCAGTTTCTTCGGGCCATTCTCCTTGCGGAAATTTGCCGAGCCCATTTGATGGAGTACGGTATAGTTGTTGGTTATATTGGCGTGGCCCAAGGCAACAACCGAAGAACGGATCATCACGATCAATGCTTCTGGTCCGGGCATAGCAATTTGCGGTGATGGGGCCGGTTTGGCAGCTTGCACCAACAATGGCGTTGGCATCGCAGGGGAATGGGCCAAATAGGCTATGCTGCGTTGTTCCTCCGTCATCCGCGCATCATAGGCGGCGCTTGCGGGTGTAAGGCCCGATGCGAACATGAAACCGGCAGCCGCCAGCAAAGGAACCTTTGTAATCTTGCTAAATTTTGTCATCTGCATACTCCTCTGAAAAAAGAAAAGGGCGCAGACACAGTATCCTGCATCCACGCTCCTTTCTTGAATCAGCCGTTTAGAACTGGATACCGAAACCTACTCTGGTTCCGACCAATTGCTCTTCAAAGCCATAGCTCATGGCGGCATTGATATAGGTATCGTCGGTCAATCGGATATAGGTTTGCAGGGAAGCGGCATTGTTGCCGTTAAAGTTACCCCACGCGCCCCAGAGCGAGAAGTCCTTGTCATCGGACAGGAAGCCGCCGCCCATTGCGATGGCAAGGGCCACGCCTTGGCTGTTGCGTTCGATGCCGCGGAAGGCATTGTTCAGTCCTGCTGTTAGCAGGTTGAACTGGTTCACATTCTGGCTTTGCAGATTATCAACATAACCCTTTGTAGCAGCATCGGTTGCATCGACCGGGCCAGCCAGACCAGTGGCGCGGTTGCCGCCATAGTTTAGGTTGCCGGATAGCGTTCCGCCCGTGCGCTGTAATGCGCCATCGGCGGTTTGTTTGACCGAATGAAGTTGGCTGCCATTCACTGCATCGGTTGATGCCGCATTGACCGCACCGGCTGCCAAACCTGACATGCTGACCGGCTGGCCACCTCGGGCCAGATTGATGGCGTTCGTCGGCTGGCCGTTACCGTCGGCAACATATTGCACCGCTAGCATATTCGTGGCCGCGATCGCGCCGCCGACATTGTCAAAGGCTTGCCCGCCAACATTATAGCTCGGCGCAGAAACCTGTCCGGTATTCGGGTCGTAAGTCGATCCGCCGCCGAAATGGCTCGCCGTGCTAGCGCCCATCGTGCTCGTCGTTGCCGCTGCATTGGCCGCGAGACCGTCAACATAGGCCTTGTTGGTGGCATCACCTGCATTTACCGGTCCTGCAACATTGGTAATGGCGTTGCCGCCCATGTCGATAGCGCCCGTCATCGTACCGCCTGTGCGTTGCAATGCACCGTCAGCGGTTTGTTTGACAGCAAATAACTGCGAACCATTTACCGCATCCGAAGAGGCTGCATTGATCGCTCCGTCAGCCACGCCGGTAACAACGCGGTTGCCATCGGTTCCGGCAACATTGACGGAAGTTCCGCCAGTACCAGCGCCAATAGTAATCTCACCCGCTCCCGGTGCACCGCCGCTTTGTTGAACGATACCGCTGGTGCCGTTGGTCAGTGCCGCAATATCGGTATTGATATTGGTGATTTCACCATCAACCGCGGCGATAGCAGAGCCCACATCATTGTGAGTGCCGCCCTGCACATTATAGATCGGAGCCGTCACTGTGCCGTCTGGCGCCACAGATGCTCCGCCGCCTAGTGCATTGGCAAGACCGCTATTGGCGTTATCCGCCTTGGCATCGCCTGCTTCTATGGCCTCGGTCACTGTATTGTAATTCTGACCGCCCACGATGATGGTGGGATCACGCAGCTCGCCAGTCACCGGATCAAACATCGCACCGCCGCCAACCACATCACCAACGCTGCTCGCCAGCGTATTGACCTGATCGCCGGTCACCGCATCGGTAGAACCTGCCGCCAAATCACCGTTTAGCAATCCGGTGAGTAGACGCTCCCCGTCGGTTCCGGTAACATCAACTACAGTGCCGGCAGTGGCGGCTCCGACGGTGATATCACCGGTCCCGGGGGCACCTCCGGCCTGTTGAACGAGGTCAGATGTTCCGTTTGTAAGTCCTGTAAGCTCACCATCAATCGCAGCAAAGGCATCGCCTGCATTGTTATAGGTTGATCCGGCAATGGAAAAGCTTGGCGCGGTAATGGTGCCGTCTGGTGCCATGGCGGTACCTCCGCCAAGCGCATCCGCCAGACCCATACCTATCGCCATCGCTTTATCATCGAGAGCTGTGAAGGCATCGCCGACATTGCTCTGCGTGCCGCCAGCCACATTATAGATCGGCGCCGTGACGGTGCCATCTGCCGCAATCGCCATGCCTCCGCCGATTGCAGCAGCCGTGCCGGTATTGGCTGCATCATTCGCGGTGTTAAGTGCGGCAAATGCTGTGCCGACATCATTCTGCGTTGCGCCCGCCACATTATATGTTGGCGCGGTGATATCGCCCGTTGCCGGATCGAATGTTGATCCGCCGCCCAGTGACGAAGCAACATCAGCGCCAAGCGCATCGACCTTGTCGTCCTCGGCTTCGATTGCCGCGGTAATGTTGGCATAGCTCGCGCCGCC
>CAKZNA010000277.1 GCA_937129355.1 uncultured Sphingomonadales bacterium
CGCAGATCGTGGAACAAGTAAACGCAGCAAAGCCAGACTTGGTACTGTTTGCTGGTGATTTTGTTTCGGACAAGCGCACCGCAACCCGGCATTATGATCCGCGCGAAGGCTTGGCGCCACTAACAGGTTTAAACGCGCCTTTGGGTTCGGTTGCCGTGATGGGCAATCACGACCACTGGTTTGAATTGCCAAAAATTAGAGCGACATTGAAAAAAGCGGGTGTTGAGATTATTGATAATGGTGCGACAATCAGAGGCCCGCTAATTATTGGCGGCGTCGATGATGATCATACTGGCCGCGCCAGAGTCCCCGAAACGCTGGCGGCTATGGATAACATCCAAGCTAATGACAGCGATAACATTGCACGCGCGCGCATCATGCTGAGCCATAGCCCAGATATAATGCCACAAATTCCGGGAAAAGATGCTGCTAGCTATATCCCGCTGGTGCTGGCGGGCCATACCCACTGCGGCCAGATTAGCTTCCCTTTCATTGGCGCGTTGACCTATGTGTCGCGTTATGGAGATCGTTATGCTTGCGGTATCGTTAAGGAAAATGGAAAGACAATAATTGTAGGCGCAGGACTGGGCACATCCATATTGCCTTTCCGGCTAGGTGCCGTTCCCGACATGTGGCTGCTTACGCTTGGCCCAAAAAACTCAAACTAAGGCAACTAATCACCGGGTCCAAGATCACCCGGCAATGTTGGCTCGCTCAATATCTTTTCCATGCGCTGCCATTTTTCATCTGCCGAAGGATTGCCACGTTCGATAAAGCCGTGCACCATATCCTGCCCCAGCCCGTAATTGATCACATAGCTGCGATAATCATCGGTGAAGGCAATTGATTGCTCCGCGCGTTTGCGGCTGACAAGTTGGTATTTTTGCGTCGCGGCAATGGCGGCTTCTTTGGTGATTTCGCCGTCGAGATATTGTTTCGCAATAGTAAACCTCGCACCGCGCAGGTCGGTAAGCGCTTCCTGTAATGCCTGATAGGCTGGCGCGGTTTTGGGATCTAGGCCCGCGAGCGGATAGAGTTTTTTCTGCTCGAATTTCAACCGCTCTTTGCCCGGAAAGGCCAAATCGATGCCATAGTTGGCAGAGCCTTCGGCGATCAGGCTTTGCGGCGAATAAAGCGGATAGACCGAAAATTCCCGCCAACCTCTGTCGTTGGACAGATTCTTTTCAAGCAGCATGTTCAGCGCATGATGCCCCGGATATCCTTCGTGGCAGCCAAGGTCGACGGCACGGGAAATGCGGATCGGCAAATCGGTATTGATCTGGATCAGGCTGTTATAATTTCCCTGATAATAATTATAACCGCTCCATGATTTGCCGGTCACAAATTCCATCGTGAAACGCTCACCTGCAGGAAGGTTGATATGATTCTCGGTGCGCGCCTTGCATTCAGCAATCGCGACATCGAATACGGATTTCAGCTTATCCTTCGGGATAGTATAGCGGTCCTGAAACGCATCCACGCGGGTCGCCAAATCGCCATCGCCCGGAACCAATGCGGCGATTTTTGTCAGCGTCGCATCATAAGATGAAAGTGGCTTCAAATCAGGTGTGGCGCCAAACAGCCCAAGCGATTCAGCGCGGAAAGAAAGCCGTTTTCCCGACAGCATTTGACGCCGCGTTGCGGCAGCTTTAAGCTGGGCTTGCAAGAATGTCTTCCGCCGCAGCAGCATCGGAGTCAGGCCATCGTCGCCGACAAGGCGGAGCCGCGACGAGAGTTTGGAAATTTCGCTTCCCAATTCTGCCAGCGTAGCCGGGTTTACCTTTGCTTTTTCAGGTAGCTCTTTCGGACCATAATAGGCATCGACATAACCCGCCTCCGCTTCGCCCATCGCAAGGGTGAGTTTGAGATAATCGCTAGCAACGGCATCCAAGGCCGCGTTTGCTTGCAATTCTACCGGATTGGGCAATCCAGCAGTTTGTATCGGCGCGCTTGCATAGTCAGCTGAACCGCATGCTGACAATACAAGCAGTGTCAGACTAGGAAGCAGCGTTCTTTTATTCACGATTTCGCTGCCGCTTCTGTCAATCCCTTAACGTCGCCATCTGCCGCAATCTCGCCAGCTTCTTCCAGTTCAATCTCGGCATGCTTGCTATGCAATGGTGCAAAGCGAAGGATCGCAAAGCCGATGATTGCCGACACTATCGAACCCAACAAAATTCCAACCTTTGCCTCCTCACGCAGCAATTTTGCCGCCTCGCTGCTGCCTGTGAAGGCAAGCTCACCGATAAACAGGCTCATAGTAAAACCAATGCCGCAAAGCATCGACACGGCATATATCTGCAACCATGTCGCACCGCGGAGCTTGCTGGCAAAGCCGCTTTTCACCGATACCCAGATGGCACCAAAAATGCCAATCTGCTTGCCGAGGAAAAGGCCTAACGCGATGCCGAGCGGCAGCGGTTCCAGCAGCAATTCCCAACCAAACCCGCGCAGATCAACGCCGGCATTGGCGAACCCGAAAATGGGTATGATCAGATAGGCACTCCATGGGTGGATCGCATGCTCCAAGATATGTAGCGGGCTATCTTTTGCATCAGGTGCACCGGGTGTAACAATAATCGGAATCATCATCGCCGCGAGCACGCCAGCGATAGTGGCATGGACGCCGGATTGCAGAACAGCGTACCAAAGCACCAGGGACAGGATCAGGTAAACGGGAATATTCTTCACGCCCGCTTTGCCGGCCACATACATAACGGCCAATACCGCTGCCGATGCAAGTAGCCATGCCGTCTTGAGCGAGGGTGTGTAGACAAGCGCAATAATCGCAACCGCGCCCATGTCATCCACAATCGCGACGGTAACGAGGAACAGTTTGAGCGAGGTAGGCGCCCGGCTTCCCAAAAGCGCAAGCACACCGATCGCAAATGCGATATCTGTAGCCGCCGGAATAGCCCAGCCATTTTGCAACTCGGGCGCAAACCCGGTTGCCGCAAGATAGACAATGGCCGGAAATACCATGCCCGCTGCAGCAGCAACAACAGGAAGCCTGCGCTTTTCCCAGCTTGATAATCGCCCGTCGACAAATTCACGTTTTATCTCAAGACCGACAAGGAAGAAGAAAATTGCCATCAAACCGTCATTAATCCAAAGATGCAGCGTCATCGGGCCGAGCTTTTCGCTTAAAACCGGCCCAACGGGATCATGCAGAGCGTGGTGATAAAGTTCGCCAAACTGGCTATTCGCCACCCACATGGCCAGTGCCGCAGCGATCATCAGAATGATGCCGCCAGCCGCCTCACTTTGCAGGAAGTCGCGCAGTGCTGAAATGGGTCTCAATGTCTTATTGTCTTTGGCCATGCCGCGCCTTTTGCACAGATGCTCTCGGGGAATCAAGCATGTCGTCAGCGACAGATTCTTATCTAGGCCTTTAACAATGTAACGGAGGATATTTTTGCCAAACAGTCGTTATTTTCTTTTTCTCAAGAATAGGATATGAGGCTGTCTATAGTGGGTAACTATCGACAAAACCCGATCTGGTTTGGGAGCTTTAGTTTCGTGGGTGTACGAAAGCAAAAATTAACTGACGGGCAAATCGCCTGCTTGCGTCTGGTCGCGGCGCATCACACATCCAAAGAGATCGCTCGTATATTGAGCATATCCCATTTCACCGTCGATCAGAGATTGGACGCCGCGCGCCGAAAGATGGGTGTCGCCAGCCGGAAGGAAGCCGCGCTCCTTTTCCGGTCGATGGAAGCAGGGGAGGTATCCGACCGCTTCGTATACGACCCAGACGCAATTGCCGAAGACGATTCACGCTCTATTCTGAACATCCCAACCAGCGATAGGGGGCATTCTTTTGCTGGAAGCGGTTATTCAGATGCGGCTTTTGAACCTGCCCAAAAACAGGATCAGAAATCAACTCTACAACAATTGCTTTCGGTCATTAGGGTGCCTCCTATTGGGGGGGGAAGACATGAATTTTCCAAAAAGGAAATTCTACTACAGGCGGTCAATATCGCGTTCTATAGCACCATGATGTTAGGTGTTATCACCATAATGTTGGTCGGGATAATGCGTGTATTGAGTTAAGCATTGGGACGATCATCGAAGGCCCTAGCCTGTAGTCAAGCAGACAGGGAGATCGTTATGCATCAAATTAACTACAACAAAGCGGAAAAGCTAGCAGTTGACATACGCGCTACGCATGAATCGATTGACGACGCGCTGGCAAATGTCGCAACCTTGACCAGTTCCGTACTTGAAGTTTGCCGCGTTTCCGAAATACACCCGGCTAAAAGCCAGGCAGTAATTGTGGAGCTTGCCGGAGGGCTGACAAAGCTAGCCGACGCACGTGGCGGTTTTTTGGGGGCGCATCGGCAAATTGCAAAAGTGCAGCGCGATAGCAATTTACAGGAAGTGGATTTTGGATGTCTAAACCCTCCGTCCGGCCTTGCACCTGCTGGTTTGCACGTCGTGAACGGCTAGAAAAACCTAACCTTCGCTCTGTACCGTCATTGCAAGAAGGTATAGAAACGCCGTGACTTTTCAGGGATTTGTATATTTGGTGCTGTTGGCGATCAGCTGCGGCTATGCTTCCATTTTCGGCGGGAGAACAGGGAAAGCCGGGGCAGCGATTTTTGTCGCTGCCAGCTTTCTTACGCTTTTCGCTGCAACGCGCGACCCCTCGTTTCTTACAGCTTCGGTTGGGGTGTTGTTGGTCGATATTACCTGCCTGCTGGCGCTATTGTTGCTTGCTATGAACAGCAATCGTCATTGGCCGATATGGGCTATGGGATTTCAGATTGCGGCCGTCATTTCGCATATCGGAACTGTCTTGGCGCCGGGGATTTTGCCCAAAGCATATTACGCGCTGATCACGTTTTGGAGCATACCAATTTTGGTCGTGATGGTGGCGGGAACAACGCTTGACCGCAGTCATGAGCGCCAGCAACGAGGCCATTCCTGAAAAATTTACAACGGCAAAATTAAGTCCGGTATTACTGGAGAGTTTCGCTCGTGGATGATTTTTTTGTATTTCTTGGGTTCTTACAGATAGAGCTTCTGCTCTTCAGCGCCTTCTGGTTTCTTATCGGCGCGCTGGACGACGCTTTGATCGACCTATTTTGGTTGGTCAGGAAGGCTTACCGAAAGATCAGATACTATCAACACACCCCGCCGATGATCGCCACCGACTTGCCCCGCGCAGAAAAGCCTGGGCTCTTGGCAATATTTGTACCGACTTGGAATGAAGAGGCGGTCATCAATCATATGCTTGAGAACTGCATGCAAGCTTGGGCACATCAGGAGAGCGAATTTCGCATATATGTCGGCTGCTACCCCAATGATCCCGGCGGCATCGCAAAGGTAGTGGCCGCCAGCCGCGGCAATTCGAATATCCACCTGGTCATATGCAAAAATGCTGGCCCGACCAGCAAGGCCGATTGTTTGAATCAGCTCTGGTCGACATTGGTATCTGACGAACTTGCCTTTGGTACCAAAGCAAAAGCCGTCATCCTGCATGATGCCGAAGATCTAGTTCACCGGGATGAACTGCGTATTTTCGATCGGTTGATCGAAAAACAAGCAGCGGTGCAATTGCCGGTATTACCTCTTCCGGTTAAGGGCTCGGCATTCGTTGCGGGGCATTATTGCGACGAATTTGCCGAAGCACATGGCAAGTCGTTGATGGTGCGTGAATCGCTAGGTGCATCAGTACCGCTTGCTGGTGTCGGGTGTGCGATTGATCGTCAAATTCTGGGAAAGATAGCCATTGCCAATGACCATTTACCTTTTGATACTAGCAGCCTGACCGAAGATTATGAGCTCGGGTTTGAAATCGGCAAATATGGCCAAACTATCTTGGTCCGCATGCGCGATGGCCAGAATAACCTGGTCTGCAGCCGATCCTATTTCCCATCCACCATAGAAGCTTCGGTTAAGCAAAAAGCACGCTGGATGACTGGCATCGCTCTTGCTGGCTGGGACAAGCTAGGGTGGACCGGAAATATAGCGCAAAAATGGATGTTGCTTCGTGACCGCAAGGCGGTGTTTGCGGCGGTCATATTATTCTGTGCCTATATTTGTATATTCCTGACCGCAATACTGACAGCTGCTTGGGCTGCTGACCGCTACGATCCAGGGCCGCTCCCAAAAACTCTGATATGGCTAGTGTGGGTAAACTTCGCGTTTCTCATCTGGCGAATTTTGACCCGGGCTGTTTTTGTTGCGGGGCTTTATGGTTGGCAGCAAGCATCCCTCTCCATCCCCAGAACCTTTGCGGCCAATATTATCGCAATAATGGCGGCAAGGCGCGCTTGTTTTCAATATCTGAAATTCATGTTCGGTGGAAAACTTGGATGGGACAAGACCGAACATACCCTGATCCCCGTCGAAACGACGTTGAAGAAAAATGCTTAAGGGGAAAGCGCTGCTAGCGCCCTGCCTAATCATCGCTGTTTGGGTATTGGTCCGCAGTGGCTCATATCCGGAACCAGAATTGGGCGTCCCTGCGTTGAAAGCCGTAGAGGCTGATCCTGCCGCTGCATTGAGTGACACTGCTTTGGTTGGCGAGCCAGAACCAGAAGCTGTCGGCAAAAATATCAAAGCTCCGGTTGCCGTTCGAGTTGTTTCTGCACAATCGAAATACAGAAATTACAATGCCCGCATACAAGCGCGGGTTTTTCTGGAGGCGCCGAAAATAGAGCCGCGATTGCTCATCGCTAGAAAAAATCCACCAAGAGAAAGGGGCCGCGCCCACAAACCAACTATCTCGAAAGTCAAAAACGCAAATGAAGCCAGCGATGCTGCGTCAAACGAAGAGCGCCAACCCGCTATGAAAAAAAACAGCGCGGCAAAAGCACCGCGCTTGGCTCTTCATGGCTATGCTTATTGGCGCGACGCGGACAGCTTTGGCCTTGCACCGGTGGCGCAATATGGCGGCAGTCAGGCCGGGCTGATTGCAACATATAGGTTGGGCGAAAAAAACACGGCGCCAGCTATTTTGGCGCGCGTTAGCAGCGACATAGATAGTTTTCGTAATTCCGAATTGGCGCTGGGGCTGCGGTGGCGGCCATTTGAGAAAATTCCGCTGAGTCTAACCGCCGAACAACGATTTAGAAATGGCTCACCTGATGCATTCGCGGCCTATTTCGCAGGAGGGTATGAAGCCAAGCGCCTGCCGTTTAAGACGCGCCTGCTGGTATATGGACAGGCCGGGTTTGCTGTTGCTGGCAAAGGCAAACGTAAGCGTAACTATTTCTATGACGGCAATGCGAGTATTGAACGCCAGATTGTGTCGCGCGGCAAAGCCAAGCTCAGCATCGGGGCAGGCGCCTGGGCAGGCGGACAACGGGGTGTGAACCGTGTTGACGTTGGCCCAACGGCCGCCATCGATTTCGGCTTTGCGCAAACCGACTTTCGGTTAAGCGCCGACTATCGCTTTCGCGCAACAGGAAATGCGAGCCCGAAATCCGGTCCGGCCGTCACACTTTCAGCCAGTTACTAAGTCAGCGCTAACTACTTCTCCGCTGCCGCGCCTTTCTTCGCGCGATCGGCAACAAAGGCCCGGATAGCTTCGGCATCTTCGGGTTTCAGATATTTGGCAAAGCTAGCCATGCCATTATCTTTTAAAGAACCACCCAGAACCACTTGCCGCCACGCGTCTTTATCAGACAGATAGGCCGAACGCCGAAGGTCGGGAAGCACGCCGCTACCGATAGCGCCGCCGCTATGGCAGACGCCGCAATTACCTTCATAGGCCGAGAGCCCCGCCGTCACCTGCTCATCGGTGAAGCTATCTTCTACGATAGTGAAAGGCGCATTTTCAATTGGCTCAATCTTATAAGGCGCTTTACCGCCAAGCTTAAACACCAACAAGCGTCCGTTCGGCATCGGCCGCGGATTATCGACAAAGCCGGATGACAGCGGATAAGCACCGCCATAACCGGCCATGATGGCAACATATTGCTCGCCGTCTATGCTGTAACTTACCGGTGCAGCGATGATGCCAGTGCCTGCGTCGAAGGACCAAAGCTTCTCACCTTTATCGGCGGAGAATGCTGCAAACTCGCCCTTGGCATTTCCCTGAAAAACCAGATTGCCTGCCGTTGCCAATACGCCGCCATTCCATGGCCCGTCATATTGCACGCGCCATGCTTCTTTCTGCGCAACTGGGTCCCAAGCGATCAATTGCCCTTTGAGCATTGCACGAACGGCTTTGAAGCCCGCCTTGTCTTCTGGAGCGCCATTGGCAAGGAAGTCCATTCCAATATTCCAGCCGCCATCGCGCGCCTTGAATTTCGCATCATCTACATATGCGAAGGGCACTTCTTGTGCTGGCAGATAGACCAGATTGGTCTTTGGACTGTAAGCCATCGGGTGCCAGTTATGCGCGCCAAGCGCCGATGGGAACGCAAGAAACGGCCCGTTTTCGAAACGTGCATTTGGTGTTTCAATCGGACGTCCCGTCGCCATATCGACCCCTGTAGTCCATGTTTGCGGTACGAAATTCTTCGCCGAAATCAACTTCCCATCTTTGCGATCAATCACATAGAAAAAGCCGTTTTTCGGCGCCTGCATCATGACTTTGCGATCCACACCTTCAATCTTCAGGTCTGCCAGAATGATCGGCTGTGTCTGGGTGAAGTCCCATGTCTCACCGGGCGTGCCTTGATAATGCCATTTATATTTGCCCGTTTCAGCATCCAGCGCGACGACCGACGAAACGAACAGATTGTCGCCTTTGCCGTTAGAGCGGATCTTGTGGTTCCATGGCGCGCCATTGCCCACACCGATAAGCACTTGATCAAATTCCTGATCATAGACGATGGCATCCCAAACGGTTCCGCCGCCGCCAAATTCGCTCCAGTCACCTTCCCATGTCGCGCGCATCTTCTCGATAATATCATCCGAAGCCGCACCGTCCGCAGGTGCACCGGGGCCGGGAGGCACAGTGTAGAAACGCCATGCGAGATCGCCGCTGCCTGCATCATAAGCGCTAACATATCCGCGCACGCCATATTCCGCGCCGCCATTGCCGATCAGCACTTTGCCCTTCACAACACGCGGTGCGCCGGTGATTGTATAGGGTTTGGACTGGTCGACGGTGACCGTGCTCCAAACTTCTTTGCCTGTTCCGGCATCAAGCGCAATCAGGCGGCCATCGATGGTTCCCGAAAATACTTTGCCGTCATAGACAGCTACGCCGCGATTGACGACATCACAGCATGCATTGAATCCTTTTTCGCCGGGAACTTTCGGGTCATAGACCCAAAGCTGTTTTCCGGTCTTGGCATCAAAGGCGAAAACCTTGCTCCATGCGGTGGTGGTATACAGCACACCATCGACCACAATTGGCGTCGCTTCCTGACCGCGATTAGTGTCAAATTCGGCGCTCCATGCAAGACCAAGATCACCAACCGTCTCGGCATTCACCTGTTCCAGCTTCGCAAAGCGTTGTTCGTCATGCGTGCCGCCATGCGTCAGCCAATTGCCCGAAGCGGTGTCCGCACCAGCCAGCGCTTCTTCGGTCACACCGGACGCAACATTATCGGCTTTCTTGCAAGCGGAAATGCCGCCGACAAGTGCAGCCGCCAAAATGATTTTTCCAAAGGCCTTCCGGCCAGTCACGATCCCGCGCATTTATTCTCTCCCCTTGGCCGAAAAGGCCAGTCTCTCTCTTGGACCTTTTGCACCAGCTATTTACGATAGTCCAGCGGTGGTTTGCGGTCCCCCAATAGCGATTTATATTTGTAATTTGCACCGCGCGCGGTTTCAAATTCCTTGCGTGCATCTTCGCGCAATTGCGGATTCGTATAAAGCTCTATGGCCGCAAGCGTCAGCGTTTTCGCCGCCACTTGCACGCCCTTATGGCCAATAGACATCCCGCTCACCGCCGAACTTTGCCAGCTATGCGCCGATGTACCCGGCACCCATGCTGCCGTTCGCAGGCCCACGGTGGGCGTTGCATAAGACACATCGCCAACATCGGTTGATCCATATCCAAGCGATTTGGAATAGGGTTGAATCTCGTCTTCACTACCCAGCTTCAGGCCCGGCTTATCGAGGCTCGCATATATGCCTTCGGCAAATTTTTGTTCCTTCGCATCATAGGTGACCCCACCCACTTTGCGCAGCTTTTTATCCATCATTTTAGCAAGCGTTTCATTGACCAGCAGCGGATTATTACCATGAATGACTTCCCATTCGACGGTCGTACCCGTTCCCATCGCCGCACCGCGCGCGGCTTCCTCAACCCGTTTCCAGATGGCGTCAACACCGTCGGCTTGCGGGTGGCGGACATAATAGAAAACTTCGGCAAAATCGGGAACTACATTGGGCGCAACGCCGCCCTTGGTGATGACATAATGAATGCGCGAATCCTGCGGGACATGTTCACGCATCAAGTTGATCATATTGTTGAAAGCTTCCACGCCATCGAGCGCCGAGCGCGCCTTTTCCGGCGCGCCTGCGGCATGTGCAGAAACACCCGAAAAACGGAATTTCGCCGAACGATTGGCAAGCGTTGTTCGGGCCGCCGCGCTATTCTGGTCGGCGGCATGCCAATGCAGTGCGATGTCCACATCATCAAACAGACCAGCGCGTACCATATAGACTTTGCCGCTACCGCCTTCTTCCGCTGGCGTGCCATAAAGCCGGATACGGCCCTGCGTTCCGCTTTCTTTCAGCCATTTGGCTATTGCTATAGCGGCGCTCATCGAACCAGCGCCGAACAGATTATGGCCGCAAGCATGCGATGCATGTTTGCCTTTAATCGGTGACCGCGTGGCGACGGCATCCTGATTTATGCCGGGCAACGCGTCAAATTCGGCCAGCACCGCGATCACCGGCCCACCGGAGCCATATTCGGCGACAAAAGCGGTGGGAATATCGGCAACGCCAGCTTTCACCGAAAAGCCCGCATCCTTTAGCTTTTTCTGCAACAATCCGCTGGATTTATTCTCCAGATAGCCAACCTCTGCCCATTCCCATATCTGCCGCGAAACATCAGATGTTTCCGCCGCGCGGGCATCAATTTCTGCCAATATGGCGTCTTCATCGGCGGCAAGGGCTGGCGCCGATATGGCCGCCGCAGCCAGTAACAATAGTGATCCAAACCTCACGACAACTCCCCACAGAATCAAACTTTCAAAGGTCAGAATGGCAGAAAATTCGCTCTTCGCAAGCCCTCTGCGAGTGACCTCGTCAGATTACGTTAGGGAATCTGCAACATTGACTGTCCCTGTAACATATGGTTGCACAGGGACCTCCCATGACCAAAAAGAACAAGAAACCAAAGGCGCTGCATAAACGCTATTTCAACCGTGAGCTTTCGTGGCTGAAATTCAACTGGCGCGTGCTCGAAGAAGCCGACAATAGCAGCTATCCTTTGCTTGAACGGCTACGCTTCCTGTCGATTTCCGGAAGCAATCTAGATGAATTTTTCATGGTCCGTGTGGCGGGCCTTATGGGCCAGCAAAGTCGCGGCATTGATGAACCGTCTGTGGATGGCCGGACACCGCGCCAGCAATTGAAAGCGATTGCCAAAGACAGTGATGCCTTGATGGTGCGGCAGCAGAAAATCTGGGCGAAATTGAAACGCCGCCTCGCGTCCGAAAATGTGAAAATTGTTGCGCTGTCCTCGGTTGGCAAGATCGCGATGAAGCAGCTGGAGAAACATTTCACCGAGCAGATTCTGCCGATGCTAACGCCGCAAGCGCTCGACCCGGCGCATCCATTTCCCTTCATCCCCAATCTTGGCCGCAGCCTGATTTTTGATATGCTGCGTAAACCGGATGCAGAAAATGTGCGGCAGCTGGTTATGGTGCCCGCCGCTGTGCCGCGCTTCATTCGTGTGCCAGGAAAGGGTGACCGGTTTCTTGCCGTCGATGCGCTTATTAAACGCTTTGTCGGACAGCTATTCCCCAACCATAAATTGCTTTCCGCTGGCAGCTTTCGCATCACTCGCGACAGCGATATTGAAGTCGCGGAAGAAGCCGAGGATTTGGTGCGCTATTTCCGCAGCGCCATTCAGCGCCGCCGGCGCGGCATTGTCATCCGGCTAGAGCTCGAAAACGGCCTGCCCGATGAGTTGGAGGCGTTAATCCGCGAAGGGCTGGGCTGCGGCCCAGATGTCATTACCGATAATGCTGCCTTTATCGGCATGGCGGATATCGACCAATTGGTGGATCAAGATTTCCCGAAACTGAAATTCACGGCATTTGCGCCGCGCATGCCCGAACGGGTGCGCGAACATGATGGCGATTGTTTTGCCGCCATCCGCCAGAAAGACTTCGTAATCCACCACCCGTATGAGAGCTTCGAGGTGGTTCGTGATTTTGTCGAGCAGGCAGCCAATGATCCCGATGTCGTGGCGATCAAACAGACGCTATATCGCGCAGGCAAACAATCTCAGATCATCCGCTCACTATGCCGCGCGGCAGAGGCGGGCAAATCAGTCACAGCGGTTGTCGAGCTGAAAGCGCGGTTTGACGAAGAACAAAATCTGATGTGGGCATCGCAGCTTGAAAATGCGGGCGTTCAGGTTGTCTATGGCTTTGTCGACATGAAAACCCATGCCAAACTGTCCATGGTGGTGCGCCGCGAGGATGGGAAGCTGCGGACATATTGCCATTTCGGGACCGGAAATTACCACCCAATCACTGCGCGTATCTATACCGATTTCAGCTATTTCACGGCCGATGAAGCGATTTGCCGCGATGCCGCACAGCTATTCAATTATATCACCGGCTATATCAAACCGCAGCGGCTGGACACGTTATCGATGAGCCCGCTTTATATGCGCGAAGATATTATGCGCCTGATTGATGATGAAATCGCACATGCCAAGGCTGGCCGGCCCGCTGCCATGTGGGTGAAGCTAAACGCGCTGGTCGATGACAAGATTATCGACAAATTATATGAAGCCAGCGAGGCGGGCGTAGAGATTGATATGATGATCCGCGGCATATGTTGCCTGCGTCCCGGCGTGCGCGGAATGTCCTCGCGGATCAGGGTCAAATCAACGGTAGGCCGCTTTTTGGAGCATAGCCGCGCATGGGCATTTGGCGCTGGCCATGGCTTGCCGCACCCGCAAGCCAAGCTGTTTATTTCGTCGGCAGACTGGATGCAGCGCAATCTGGATCGCCGCGTGGAATATATGCTGCCCATCACAGACCCGACCGTGCATAGTCAGGTTATGGATCAGGTATTGGTTGCAAATCTGCTCGACAATCAGCAAAGTTGGACACTGCAAAGCGATGGCAGTTATGAACGCATCGCGAGAGGGGAGCGGCCATTCAACCTGCACCAGTATTTCATGCATAACCCGTCACTTTCAGGGCGCGGAGAAGCATTGGCTGAACGCAAGGATGTGCCGGAGCTGCGATTAGCGCGCTAGCCGGAAATAACCACCGCCGCGCTGTTTTCGATATCGGCTCGAACAGTGTGCGGTTCGTCGCCTATGATGGCCCGCGCCGTGCGCCAATGCCTATATATAATGAGAAATGGCCGATATCGCTGGGTGAGATTGTGCGCAGTCATGGCGCAATTGATGATATTTCAATGGCGCATTTATTGGATGGCATCGACCGTTTTGTAAGCCTTGCCAGCTATATGGAAATTACAGACATAAGAGCCGTCGCAACCGCCGCGATACGCGAAGCAAGTAACGGTCAGGACTTTGTCGATGCCGCTGCTGCGCGCGGCTTGCCGGTGGAACTGCTTGAAGGAAAGAAAGAAGCCGAAGCTGCAGCGCTTGGTGTGCTGTGCAACTATCCGAACGCAGATGGCTATGTTGCCGACCTTGGCGGGGGCAGTCTCGAACTGTCGCGAGTGAGGAACGGGATTGTTTATAATTGCCTGTCGCTGCCGCTGGGTACCAGTAAGTTGGTCGCATTGGACGAAAATGGTTGGGCCGAAGCGGAACAGTCAGTCCGCGATGCGCTGCAATCTGTGTCGTCAGAAATCGCGACCGGACTGAATCTCTACATGGTTGGAGGGACCTGGCGGGCCGTCGCCCATCTTCATCAATATCATGCCGGATATCCGCTGAGCATATTGTCGCATTATCAGATCGCGCCGGATGAACTTGATGAATTGATCTTTCAATGCAGCGGCGGCCAAGCGAACGCGGACCTTGAATTCATTCCCGAACAGCGCCTGCCGCTTCTGGAACCTGCGGCGCGCATGATGGCAATGTTGAACCGCATCCTCGCGCCCAAAGCCTTTATATCGAGCGCATTGGGCATTCGTGAAGGTTTGCTTTTTGCAGAATTGGGCGAGAGCGAGCGCAGTGAAGACCCGCTTCTGGCCAGCACGCGTTTTAGTGGCCAGCGGCTAGGGCGGCGCAATTTCGATGGCGATAAGCTGTTTCACTGGATGCAGGCTTTATTTGCGGAAAGCGATGAAGGTGGCGATGACAGATTGCGTCATTCCGCATGCCTGCTCGCAGATTGCGCGTGGAATATCCATCCCGACTATCGATCCGCCCATGCCTTGCAAACTGGTATCGAAGGCAATTGGCTCGGCGTTGATGGAGCGGGACGTGCGATCATAGCTCGCGCATTATGGTCGGCCTATGGCGACAGCAAAAATGACCGAGCTCTGCTTTCACAGCTTGCGGCCCGCAAAGCATTGCGCCGCGCGGATAAATGGGGCCACGCCATTCGCCTCGGCATGCGGATAGATGGCGGGACGGGCAGTATTTTGCGGCAATGCAGGATTGCCATAGAGGGCGATGATTTGCTCTTACATCTACCCAAAGGCGACAAGACCCTTCGCGGCGAGGCTGTCACCCACCGACTAGGAAAACTAGCCAAGGTGATGGGCAAAAAACCAGTGGTCGCCGAGTTAATCTAGCGGCGCACATATCCGGCTAAGCCACGCCAGATCGTCACCTTCCAAAAACGGCTCGACGATCGCTGCGACTTGCGCATGATA
>CAKZNA010000278.1 GCA_937129355.1 uncultured Sphingomonadales bacterium
TATTTTCAGGGCCGTTCGCCAACATTTCCTCCAGCTATTGTCGCTAATGCGTCATAGCTGGTTCGGCAACCTTTCGACTCAGGTTACTTGCCTTCGGTAGAAGCAGCGGCAATCTTCGTAGCATGGTGCGCAACGACCACGCCAACCTCAGCGGTCGGGTTATCCCCATCCAATTGTGCAATGGTTTCAATTTCCGGTTTTACCCCCACGATATTTGCTGAAAGAGCACCGATGCGAAGCGTGTATTTCCCATAAGGCACGCTTTCAAAAAGGAAATAACCATCATACTCGCTACGCGTCGTCTTCACGGCAATGCCCCCTTTATCAAGTAGTTCGATGTCGACACCCGACAATAGCTTGCCGTCCTCGCGTTTCAATGTACCGGCGACTTCGCCTGCCGACACCAGCGGCAGCTCAATTGTAAATGGCACGCCCGGACGCGGCGTAACTACGACACCGCTCGTGGCGGGCTGAATAAACGGGTCCGGCAAGCTGGAGCTATCAATGCCAATCAGCACCGGCTTAAACGGCTGCAAGTCATCGATTAGCGATTGGCCATTTTCATTAGTTGGCTCACCTTTGCCGGTCAAACCAGCTGTCAATTCCACATTCTTTTCAAATGGTTCGTCTAGCTGACGAATGCCATCGCCGTTCCGGTCATGCCATACGATCGCAAGCGCCTGACCCGAAGAAGCGAGCTTATTCGAAGAAAAGCGCAATCCGCCGCCGCGCGGTTTCGGACCGACGCTAAAGGCAAGGTTCAAGCCCGCGGCAAGCGAACCATCGCTGCCAACTTCAACCTGGCCGGTAAGGGCAAACTTGTCAAAACGGCGCGTTAGGCCGGCGCCAAGCACGCCGCGCGATGTAAGAGCGTCATATCCTAGCTGCAAACGCCATTCGCTCCGCTTGCTCAGGCGGCTTTCGGCCGTAATCCGGCTATTTTGAAATCCCTTATCAGTACCAGTCAACGCAAAGCGGGCTTCTCCGCGCAGGCGAATGCCGCCAAGACGTCCCGAAAGACGCAAGCTGGTATCAAATTGGTCTGGCGGGTCGTTACCAAATGCAGATTTGCGGCTAATCCAGATCATTTCTGCCGAGGCAGTGATACGCTTTATGTTAAATGACAGGCGCGAGGCGACTTCGAGCTTGGTTGCCCCGCTGACATTCTTCTCATGCTCAGCCTCGATATGTAACGGGACGTAACTAGAGTCGATCTTGAAACTATGATCGATGCTCAACCGCGCCTGGTGCTGCAAATTGAGATTATATCTTTCACTTTGATAACCGCCGCCGAGCAATACGCCCTCTGCACTTATGTTCGTTTGGCCTATTTGCGCCAGCAATTTCCCGTTTACGGCATAGCCGCCTCGCAAATTGCTGGCTGCTGCCAATTCAATCAGGGCTGGACCAAGCGCCCGGCGGACCGACGCTTCGGCATAATATTGCCGCTGCCCTTTGTAAGTTGCGCCAGTGAGCGATGCGCCGACTGACGTCCTGGCGTCGAGGCCGCGTTCAAGTCCAAAACCGCCACGCCAGCCAAAATTATCGAGCTGATTTGGGTCGCTAAGATTAATGAGATCGCGTCCCGCATCTTGGATCGCGGCCCAATAATAGGTTTCTCGCGGCGGGATAGAGTCCAGCCCCACTGGAACCATCCTGACATCACGGCGAACTTGCCCCTGCGGGCCATATAGAACGACTTCAAACCGGTTTTGGCCAAAAAGTAGCGGCACTTCCAAAAATTCATAGCGGCCGTCACCCGTCCCCTGGGTATATCCGATCAATTGGTCGTTGCGGTACAGTTCCGCGTCCCACCCGGACGGCAATTCGCCCCGAAAAGTGGTCTGATCAAAGTTGGCAGCGCGTTCCAGCGGCCGATTGGTGATAAATGCACCGCGCCCGGCAGAAGATTGCGCTCCAAGCGTTGTCGAAATCGTTGAAACATCACCAAGGGCAAAATGCGTAGCCTTTAATGGACCAAGCAATTTGCCCTCAGGATCCGTGCGATAGGCACGAAGGCGCAGGTTTTCGGGTATTCCGTTGCCATTTGAGGATAGACGAGCATCAAATGACGCACCGGCGAGCTCACCGCTGGCAAATATCTCGTAACGCAGATTCGCGTTGTTGCCATTGGCCTTGTCTCTCCGCGCATCCGCGGTTGCCACGACATCGACGGAGGGCATCCGGAAAAATCTGTACGGATCCTTGGCCTGAGGATATTTCGACAGGTCAAATTCTCTTGCTTTGGGGCGCATCTTATCCGCGCGCCGCTTGCGTTCCTCGGCAAGTTCAAAAGGAAGCTTTGTTTCCGATTTTATAATCAGCAGCGCATTGGAGAAATCAACTTTAAGCTCGACATTCAGCCAACGAGCAAGCGCCTTTGTATCAACGCACCAACCTTCTGGCGTGTCATATACGGTGGAAGGCGCAACCGCTTCCATTTTGTTCACGATTTGTACTATATTTTGCTCGCGATCAAGGGTGAAGGTTCGCGCTTCCTGGAAAAGCCAACCAGTTGCGCGGCGCGACTTTTTGTCCAGCCGCACCGGAAGGTCCAAAGACATAATCGTATCTGCAAAATCAATACAAACGCCGGTGCTGGTGCGATAACCGCGCACGCCATCCCCGACGCGGTAACGACCGGCACGAATATCTAAAAGCAGGGCGTCATCATCATTGGCGGTCCAGCCAGCTTGCGCATAAACAGGCGTAGCCGGAACGCTGAACGCTCCGGCTGCCAGGGCCATAATGGCCAGCGCTTTTTGCGCCTTATGCTTGAAATTCTCCATGGGCTTTTATGGCCACTATCAAATTGATTTTAATGAATAACTGCTTGCGTTTCTGCAATCAATCCGCCGCCCGCTTGCGGTGTTTCATAATAGCCGATCTTCACCGGACCCTTAATGGCCGCGGCTTGTTCGGGCGCAAGCGGAAGAAAGACCTGCCGTGTTTCGAGTTCCGGGTAAACAGCGATACCCTTTGCGACCATCGCCGGCGTATTTTCGCCTTGGCGCGTTACGCGAATCTCTCCGTAGACAGATTTGCTGCCATCGCGCGCCAGATCAAATGCCAAAACAGGTCTGCCTGAATCTTCAACCAGCCGCGGGTTGGTGATGGCGGCCGTCGCCTTTAGCTGACCTTTGCGGATAATAACCGGAATGGTAACGCCATAAACGGGAATAAGCTGGATTTTAACTCCGGTGGCTTCGCCAACGGCTTCGGTAGCCGCAGGTGCCTTTGGTATGGCGCGAAAAAGCATATGCACCCGGTATTCGCCATCGTCCAATTTGTCGGTTCCGCGCAAACCGAGGCGGATTGCTTGCGGCTGATTAGGCGGCAAGGTTACCCGGCGCGGCGCATAACGGAT
>CAKZNA010000279.1 GCA_937129355.1 uncultured Sphingomonadales bacterium
GACCGTTTGGCCTTGAGCGTTGAGGATGCAGGGAAAAGGCCAACTGTTCAGGCTGCTGCGGTAGAAATTAAACCAGTGGCTGGACAAGCAAAACCGCCCGAAAAGAATTGATTTTTTTAGACTAAATCTAAAAATTCGGCGACAACCTGCTCATATAACTTTCTTTTAAATGGCACGATTAACTCGGGAAGCTTGGATGGCTCTTCCCATTTCCAATGTGAAAATTCCGGATTTTTCAGGGCGATATTCACATCGCTGTCTTTCCCTTTGAAGCGCATGAGGAACCATTTTTGCCGTTGGCCGCGCCATTTTCCCTTCCACAATTTACCAAGCAATTCCTCTGGCAGATCATAATATAGCTCTTCTTTACCGCGGGCGATAACATCGACCAAAGCGCGGCTAACGCCCGTTTCTTCCTCCAGCTCACGTAAGGCGGCATCTTCGGCATCTTCACCGTCGTCAATACCGCCTTGGGGCATTTGCCATGCGTCGCTATCCGGATTGTCGATCCGTTGCCCGACAAAAACCAGCCCCTCCATATTGACGAGCATGACACCCGCACATGGGCGGTAGGGAAGGTCGCCAAATTTGCTCACGCAGGTGCAGTCACTTCTGCGAGCATTTTCTTCACGGCATTCATTGCTTTGCTCACATCTTCGTTTGAAGACGGAATTCCTTGCCGGAGATTGGCATAGCCGTGGATATTACCATCTGCGCTAATATGTTCGACAGGAACGCCTGCGTTACGGAGCGCTTCGGCATAGGCAATGCCTTGGTCGCGAAGTGGGTCGAGGCTGGCGGTGGTCATCACCGTCGGCGGCATTCCGGCTTGATCAAAATCGAGCGGTGCGCCGCGATAATCGCCGGAATCTGGCTTATAAGCTTCCATGAACCAAGCCATGCCTTCTGCCGTAAGTAAGTAGCCATCGGCGAAATCCGTCAATGATTGCCATTCATCATCCGGACCGGAAACGACTGGATATAGGGGGTTCTGCATAATCACGGGTACATCGGCGGGTTTGTCGCGCAATGTCATGGCTGTAACAATAGTCAAATTGCCGCCTGCGCTGTCCCCCGACGGGATCAGGCCGGTGACCTCATATCCCAGCTCTGCGGGGCTGGAGCCGATCCACCGGGTCGCTGCTTCGCAATCGTCGGTTGCAGCAGGGAAGGGATGTTCTGGCGCAAGCCTGTAGTCGATCGAGATAACAGGAATATCAAGCTGGCGCGCGGCTTCGGCGCAATATGGGCCGTGCGTATCCAAATTGCCAATAACGAATCCGCCGCCATGATAGAATACCATTACTGGCCCAGCGCCGCGAGTTTCCCGCGCATCATATACACGCGCAGGAATGTCTCCCGCTGGACCGGGTATAGAAATATCGCGAATGACAGCCAAATCACCGGTAGGCGCTTCTGCGATCGCGCCCATGGCGAGCATCATTTCGCGCGATTCTTCGGCCGAAACCTCGTTCATTTTCGGACCTTCCTGTGCATTCAAAAAAGCCAGAAATGCTGCGGTGTCGGGGCGTGTGAAATGCTCGGTCATCAATATATCCTCTCTCAATCTTTCTGCTGTATTAGCAAGCCATGGCAAAGCGTCCAGTCTGGCGTGAGAAAACTTAATCTCGACCCCTAGCAGTTTTTCTAATTTGCGGTGGCTAGCCAAAGCGCTTAGGCCGCGTTACACAGCCGATGTAATAACAGAGAATTGGACCATCCTTTATGGCCACCGCGTTAAAAGAAGAAACGCCCCGGACCCCCGAAACTCAGCAATCTGAAGCCGTTGTCGTCCGCTTTGCCGGAGACTCAGGCGATGGCATGCAGCTTACGGGCGGGCAGTTTACGCTATCAACCGCCCTTGCCGGCAATGACCTTGCGACATTCCCCGATTTCCCAGCAGAGATCCGCGCGCCACAAGGGACGCTATTTGGCGTGTCGGCGTTCCAGATCAATTTCGGTTCAGAAGCGATTGAAACCGCAGGTGACCAACCGGATGTGTTGGTGGCGATGAACCCCGCTGCGCTGAAAACAAACGTTCCGGCGCTGCGTGAAGGTGGGTTGATTATCGCCGACAGCGGTGAATTCGGGAAACGTAACCTCGACAAAGCCAAATATGACAGCAATCCGCTGGAAGATGGCAGTCTCGCGAAATGGCAATTCCTCGCTTTCGATATCAGCGCGCTTACCCTGGAGGCTGTTAAGCCGTTTGGTTTGGGCAATAAGGAAGCCCTGCGCTGCAAAAATATGTGGACGCTGGGGCTGGCTCTTTGGATGTTTGACCGCGAACGGCAGCCGTTGATTGATTGGCTGAACAATAAATTCGCAAAGCTACCCGATGTTGCCGCAGCAAATGTCGCCGCACTGAATGCTGGCCATGCTTATGGTGAAACAGCCGAGATTTCGGGCCCGCTCAAGCAATATCATGTCGATGCGGCGCCCGCCACTCCCGGCCTGTATCGTACGGTGACTGGGGCTGAATCAATTTCACTGGGCCTAGTTGCCGGCGCGCAGCTTGCGGATTTGAAGATGTTTTTTGGCGGATATCCGATCACGCCAGCTTCCGCGATCCTGCATCATCTTTCTCGCTTGAAAGAATATGGCATCACCACATTTCAGGCCGAAGATGAAATTGCCGCGATTTGTGCATCCATCGGCGCAAGCTATGCCGGATCACTCGGCGTCACCAGTTCATCTGGCCCCGGGATCGCGCTAAAGGGTGAGGCGATGGGCCTTGCCATCATCACCGAATTGCCGCTAATTATCGTGAATAGCCAGCGCGGCGGGCCGTCCACCGGCCTTCCGACGAAGACCGAGCAGTCCGATCTCTATCAAGCCGTTTATGGCCGCAATGGCGATGCACCACTGCCTGTGGTGGCGGCTTGCTCGCCGGTAGATGCGTTTGATTGCGCAATTGAAGCGGTTCGGATTGCGACCGAATATATGACGCCGGTCATGCTGCTTACCGACGGCTATATCGCCAACGCGGCGGAGCCTTGGCAGGTTCCCGATATGGATAGCTATGCGCCGTTCCCGAAGGAGTTTCTGACCGAAGTGCCCGAAGGCGGCTTTAAAGCCTATGCGCGCGATGAAAAGCTCGCCCGCCCATGGGTAAAGCCGGGTACACCAGGCATGATGCACCGCATTGGCGGGATCGAAAAGGCCGAGGGTACCGGGCATATCAATTATGAACCCGAAAACCATCAGGCGATGACCGATACCCGCAAGGCCAAGATTGACGGCGTGGCGGATAGCATTCCGGAACAGGATGTTTGCCTTGGCGAAGAAGGCGGCAAACTGGCCGTTGTGGGCTGGGGCTCTACCTTTGGCCCGATACATCAGGCGGTGAAACGCAAACGCGCCGCCGGCGTCGATGTATCGCATATCCATATCCGCCATATCTGGCCGATGCCAAAGAATATGGGCGATCTGCTGAAAAGCTATGACACGGTGATCGTGCCCGAAATGAATACAGGGCAGCTAAAGACAATCCTGCGTGATCAATATCTGGTCGATGCACAGCCGGTAAATAAAGTTTCCGGACAACCTTTCACCATCGCCGAAATGGAAGCGGCGATTGATGGAGCTTTGCAAACCTGATGCAAAGAGTGATGAGATACTATTGGGGTTTCATTTTTGCAGGGTATGCTGCTTGGATCTCCTTTTGGGTAATGATGGGCCTTTTCTCTGCTTGGCGTCAAAAAACTTCTTCTGATTTCTACATTGCAGCTAGCCAAAAAAATGACGCTATTGGTATGCAAGTAGGCAATGAGCACTCGCAATACTTTGCGTCTTGGATTTCCGATGCTTTGATTTTGGGTGGTCTATGGCCGATACCAATTATGTTCTCTTTGGTAGTCTTTGGATTACTATTTCAGCGCATACCGCGAATAGGAAAATGATATGAATGACATGACCCCCGTAACGACCCTGAAAGACTGGGAAACCGATCAGGAAGTACGCTGGTGCCCGGGTTGCGGTGACTATGCGATCCTGAAAGCGGTGCAGCGCACCATGCCGCAAATTGGCGGGACGCCGGAGAATACGGTGTTTATATCGGGTATTGGCTGCTCAAGCCGCTTCCCATATTATATGGAAACATATGGATTTCACACAATCCACGGCCGCGCTCCTGCGGTTGCGACGGGACTAAAACTCGCCAATCCGGAACTTGATGTCTGGATGGTGACGGGCGATGGCGACGGGCTTTCCATTGGCGGCAATCACCTAATGCATGTGCTGCGCCGCAACGTGAATATGCAGATCATGCTGTTCAACAATGAAATTTATGGCCTGACCAAAGGGCAATATTCGCCAACATCTCGTGAAGGTACGAACAGTCCATCCACACCATATGGCTCAGTCGACCATCCGGCGCGTCCAGCGGCATTTGCGCTGGGTTCCGGCGCACGTTTCGTCGGGCGCGGTTTCGATGTGTCCAAGAAGCTTCCAGAAGTATTGAAGGCTTCGCATGCGCATAAGGGCGCAGCCTTTATCGAGATATTCCAGAACTGTATCGTCTATAACAAAGACGTGTTCGAGGATTTTGCCGCACCGAAAGGTGCTGGCGATCGCCAACTATGCCTGGAGCATGGCAAGCCGATGTTGTTCGGTGACCCCAAGGTAGGCTTTGACAAAGGCATCGCGCTTGATCGCGATACGCTCACCCTGAAAGTCGTCGATGCGACTGAGGAAAATTGGGAAGCGGCGGGCGTGCTGGTCCATGACCAAACCGACCGCACCATCGCGCACATGCTGATCGAAATGCCGTTCGGTCCATTCCCGATGGCGCTTGGCGTGCTGTATGATGATCCGCGGCCGACCTTTGAAGCCGCCGTTATCGAAGAACGCGCGAAGTCCGCTGCGGGCAAGGAAGCCAATCTGGCGAAATTGCTGGGCAAGGGGCAGACGTGGACTGTTGATGCGAATGAAGGGCATCCGACGGATTGATCGGCGCCGGACGTGGATAATCTAACCCACTCACTGGTCGGCGCTTTGCTCGGGCAAGCTGGCCTCAAGAAGAAAACCGGCCTTGCAATGCCTGCGCTGATTATCGG
>CAKZNA010000280.1 GCA_937129355.1 uncultured Sphingomonadales bacterium
CGGAGGGGAAACCTTCCGGCTTTTTTTGTTTGGTTTGGAATTCTAGTAGCTCAGCGTCCGCTTTGGGCGCAAAAGCGGACATTGTCGCAAAGCAAACTGACTTTCCTTTTATTACCACAAAACCAGTCGATGCCACGCAATGCAATTATCTTGAAACCGAATCTGCCATACACTAGCGTTCATACGAAGTTTAATCAGGAGAATATGCAATGGGTCTGAGGGGGGTGAACCGCGTCATGATCGCTGTTCATGATATGGAGAAGGCGAAGCGCCAATATAGCGACCTACTGGGTGCCACTTTCATGGATGCTGATTGGACGGGCGAGCCGTTTGGAATCAACGTCGCAATTGCTTGGGATGCAGGAATCGAATTATGCGCACCAATGCCTGGCCGAGAGAAAGACAGTGCGGTGTCGCAATTTCTTGCCCACCGCGGCGAAGGTGTCATGAATGTCTTCTTCGGCGTTGATGACGGCGATGCGGCAAATGAACGCGCAGCGGCTCAAGGCTATGGCTGCGTCAACGCTCTGGACTATACGCAGGAAGAAATTGACCAACATCTGGAAGGCCTTTTCTCAAGATATCAGGAATTCACACTCAATTCGGGAGAGCAGCTTGGATTTGCTGTAACACTTGCCCGTATTGATGAAAAAACATGATTAAATGATATAGCCCAACCTTAGATCAATAGCCAACCGTCAGCCTGTCGCCCATCGCCACCTGCCCGCTTTTTGCGACCGTCGCATAAACTGCCAAATTTTGAGCAGTTTCCTTCATCAGCATTTTGATAATCGGCATCTCTTTGTCATATCCCGGCTGCGGATGCGTGACCATGCTGCAACGCGGAACCTGCGCATCGATGGAAAGGCGCGCCTCGCCATTCCTTTGCCCGCCCAAATGTCAGCAAGCAGAGCAATTTACGCCAATTCAATTCTATGCCGGATCAAAATGAGGTGACATTAAAAATGATAGCTGCCGCCGTTGGCGACCAGCACCGATCCGGTCACAAAGCTGGCATCGTCGGACAATAGATAGGCCGCCGCTCCCGCTACTTCAGAAGGCTGCGCCATGCGGCCAAGTGGAACGGATTGTTCCATGCTGGTAATCCACTCTTGCGGCAGGCCAGACATGATCGGAGTGTCGGTCGGCCCAGGCGCCACTGCATTGACCCGAATGCCGCGCGGAGCAAGCTCTCTGGCAAGCTGGCGGGTCAGTCCTATCAATGCAGTTTTTGACGTTACATAGTGAGGTGAGCCTTCGCCCGATTGCGCGGAGGTTGAAGTGATATTGACGATTGCTCCGCCGCGGTCATCTTCGGCCATGATACGTACGGCTTCGCGGCAAACATAAAATGCACCATTTAGATTTACCGCCATGACACCGGCCCAGCCGTCATCTTCCATATGGATCAAATGGTCGACATGGGTTGTCGGCTCCTTGCCCTCTGCCAGTTCGGCATTGCGGCTTTCCATCGCCGCGTAAAATTTATCCGATCCGTCACCTGCTGCCTGTCCGATGCCCGCATTGTTAACGGCAAAGTCCAGTCGCCCGAATTTCTCACGTGCCTGACGAATAGCGGCGATAACCGATTTGCTATCCGATACATCCACTTGTAGCGCGAGATGATCGCCGCCAAGATCACCAATTGCATTTTTGGCCTGATCCAGGTTGAGATCAAGAGCGGCGACAGTTGCACCTTGCTCGGCCAATTTTTTGGTGATTGCTGCGCCGATACCCTGACCCGCTCCGGTGACTATCGCGACTTTATTTTGAAATTGCATTTTTCTTGTCCTCGAAAATGGTTTGGGTTTTTGATCATCCGGTCAACTTTTCGACATCAGCACAGTTTCAGCTTATCGCCGCTTCGAACTTGTCCGGCTTTGGTCACTGTCGCATAGACAGCCAAATTTTGAGCCGTTTCCTTCATCAGCGTTTTGATGATCGGCATCTCTTTATCATACCCTGGCAGAGGATGCGTGACCATGCTGCAGCGCGGAGCCTGCGCATCGATGGAAAGGCGCGCCTCGCCAATTTCTATCCCTTTACCCACCCAATCAAATTCGGTGAAGGCACTAATGCCGGCATCATCATCGATCAGAATATTGGGCCGAAAACGCTCCACGCCAATCTTCGCATCGGGCAGCATCTCAGACAGCTTGCGCATAGACGCGGTGGTCAGCACGCACATCGGATAGGCATCGAAATAGGTGCCAAGCGGCGCTGCAAACTCACCGAGTTCTTTCATTATCTCGGGCGACATGCCAGAAAAATCAGGCATGGGATCATCCGGACCAAGCCCCATTTGCACGCGCAAATCCTCTCCCGGATCGGAGCTGCCATCACGGCGTTTGTAATGCTCGGTATCCTGCGTCGGTTGCAATGGCCAAAGCGAAACGGCCGCTCCCAAGAAATCAGACAAGCGCGCATTGATCGCGTCATCATCCGAATTCATCACGGTGCCATCGGGGAAAGTGATGGCGACATGCGGGACAAGCCCGGCATCGGTTCCGTCCAGATACTGCGCAGTGCATTGCATCAGGCCGGCAAATCGTTTCGCGCCCTGAATATTGCCCGTGCGTTCGTTCTTCACCGCCCAGCCGCGATCCAGCGGAATGCCTCTCGGCGTGAGCATAGCGGTCTCGATCTGCTGTCCTTGCATGGATTTTACCGGATAGCGATAGATCCCTTTGATTTTATATTCCGTCATGAAAACTCCTTGTACAAAATTGCCGGTCAGGTTTTGGCCAGATGCCGGATTTCTTCCATTTTGGCTTTTCCCACTGGTGTTCGCGGGATTTGTTCCACCACAACCAGCCGCTTTGGTAGCTTGTAGCGAGCCAGTTTTTCGCCGCAAAACATGCGCAGATCCTCCAGCTCCAGATCATCATCACCAGTCGTTTCGGCAATCGCGACAACGGCCTGACCCCATCGTTCGTGTGCAACGCTGGTTACGACAGCATCACGTACCGAGGGGTGGCTCCGGACAACTTCCTCGACTTCTTCGGCAAAGATTTTTTCTCCGCCGGAATTAATCGTATTGGAATCGCGACCATAAAGGCGGAGTGAACCGTCGGGTTCCAGCTTTGCGCTGTCCCCGGTAAGTACCCAGCGTTTGCCGTCAACCATGATGAATGTTTCTGCGGTTTTCTCGGGGTCGTTCCAGTACCCTTGCGGCAAATGGCCTGTCCGCGCCATTATGCCCATTTCTCCAGGTTCAGCCATGTTCCGGTCATCCTTGATAACCGCAAGGTCCTCGCGGGGGGCCATGATCATGAAACCATCTCCGCCAGTGTCCAGATTACCACTGCCGCTTTGTCCGCTTTCGGTGGACCCAAGGCCGCTGAGCAGCTGGATGTGCGGGAAATGGTCACGAAAACGGTTGCGAAAGCTCTCTGTCATGGGTGCGCCGCCCCATGATTTTACCATTAGAGAGTCGAGTGACCAGCGACCGGGATTGGCCTCCAGTGCCTCAAGCAGGGGTGCCGCCATCGCATCCCCAGTGGTCGAAAGGGCCGTAATCCGTTCACTTTCGACAAGGCCCCAAATCGCTTCTGCATCAAATTTATGGGTATCGGTCAGGACTAGCTTCAATCCGCCGAGCAAGGCTATCAACGAACCCCACATAGCAGCACCGTGCATAAGCGGGGATGTGGCAAGAATGGCAACTGGAGGGCTGCTCTTTGCGCGTTCCCCTATTTGTTCGGGCTTGGTGATCGGTCCTTCAGGATGCATCTGTCCGCCACCGCCAAGCGCGGCAAAGAACAGATCCTCCTGCGTCCACAACACACCTTTTGGTTGGCCCGTTGTGCCTCCGGTATAGATTAGTAGTTGATCATCGCCCGAACGACCGCTGGAAATAGCCTCATGATCGATTTCACCGGACGTCGCATAGTCATAATCAATGCTATCATCCGTATCCGGTCTTGGATCTTCCGGCTGGTACACAGATACGGTTACAGCCAGATTGGGGCATTGTTTCCGGAGCAAGGAGACAGAATCTGCAAATTCCGCTCCATGAACGAGTGCACGGGCACCGGCATCCGCGACAATCTGATTCAATTCGTCGGCGACATAGCGATAGTTGATGTTGAAATAGATAGCGCCAATTTTGAACGTGGCGAGCAGACCCACGATATAGGCTGTACAATTATGCAGGTAGAACCCGACCCGGTCTCCGCGCTTGACACCATGCTTTAGCAAAGTGTTGGCCAGTCTGTCGGACCGGTCGGCAAGCTCTCCGTAGCTTAAGCAGTCATCCGACCAAACAAGTGCTGGCCGCTCGGGAATGGCTGTTGCGATTTCATCGAACAGGTCGCCGATGTTGAACGTTGGTTGTCCTGTTTTGTCTGCCATCTTTATCCTCTCCACGGAATTTTTTATGCCGTTAGATCCAAAAAAGCCCTCTACCCTGTTAGATTTTGGCGGATATTGTAATCCGTCATGAAAGTCTCCGTGTCATGTGTTCAAGGATACGTGTGAAGCCAAGGCGCGGCTTTTTCAATTTGTGATGCCACCCTGAAAATTGTTGCCTCATCGCCATATCGCGCCGAGATCATGATGCCAATTGGCAGGCCCTTTTCCGACCGGGCAAACGGGATCGACGCACTGGGTTGACCGGTTGCGTTGAATAGGCCCGTGAAAGGCGTGAAGCGCGCTGCTGCTTGCCCCCAAGCGGCAAAATCATCGGTATTGAGTGACAGCTTACCAATCTCCACAGGGGGTTCTCCCAGTGTGGGCGAGAGGATGAGGTCATAATTTGTCATGAACTGACCCACCTGCGATGCTGCGTTGAGTAATCCATTATGTGCTCTCGACACAGACACGCCGGACATTTTTTCGCCAAAGGCCAGCATTTCAAGCGTCCCTTTTTCGAGAATTTCGGCCGAGGGCGCGATGCCCGTTACCTTTGCCCGGTCGGCAACATCGGCGGCCAGCGACGTGGCGATAATGGCGTAGGATGCCAGGCTCAATTCATCATTGCTGACTTTCGGGGCAGCCTCTTCGACATGATGGCCCATCGATTCCAGCAGCTTTGCCGCATCTTTTGCAGCGTTGATGCACTCTGGATCAACTGGTGAGCCCGACGGCGGCGTCAGCGCGAGAGCGATGCGCAACTTTCCGGGATTGCGGCCCACCTGCGACAGGAAGCTACTCTCTGGCGTGGGTGCGCTATACCGCGCGCCAACTTCCAGCCCATGACTGATATCGAGCAGAGCCGCGCTGTCGCGAACAGTGCGCGTGACTGCGTGCTGCATTGAAAGCCCGCCCCATCCTTCGGTCCGGCCCGGCCCTATGGGATTGCGCCCGCGGCTGGGCTTCAGGCCAAATAAGCCGCAACAGCTGGCCGGTATTCGGATTGAACCGCCGCCGTCGGATGCATGCGCGGCTGGCAGCACGCCAGAAGCCACAGCTGCGGCTGAACCACCGCTAGACCCACCGGGCGTATGATCCGGATTCCATGGGTTACGGGTAGCGCCATATGCCAGCGATTCTGTGACGGGTGTCAGGCCGAATTCGGGGCTGGTGGTTTTGCCAAAAATAACCAGGCCAGCCTTTTCATAGCGCCGGACCAGCTCCGAAGACTCTGGCGCGCGGTACCCCTTGTAAGAGCGGCTTCCATTGCCGGTGAGTTGGCCTTTGATATTGGCATTTAAATCCTTGATCAGCCAAGGCACACCGCGAAACGGCCCTTCGGGCAAGCCATTTGCAATCTGCTTGCGGCCATAATCATATAGCTTGCTTGCCAGAAAATTATATTTCGGGTTTTCCGCTTCGGCTTGTTTGATGGCTTGTTCCAGCAACTCTGCGGGAGAGACATCGCCTTTTTTCACTAGCCCGGCAAGGCCAAGCGCATCTTGGTTTTCGGGCATATTGTTTGTGGTCGCGGCAGCCAATGGCAAGCGAGGTATTACCGTTGCCGCAGCCATCATTGTACTGGCTTTCAACAATTTTCGGCGATCAATCATCAAATTCTCTCCTCAAGTCCGCAAACACAAACAGCTGCCGAGAACATTATCTTCTGCTTTCCGGCAATGAATCAAGGAGAAAACAGAAACTGTGCGTTCGAAACGGCGGGCTGTGTTTAGCTGCTGTCTAGCATTCGACCTAATCTCAGAAAATCAAATCTCTGTGCCTGGCCTTGCATTGACCGGCATTGGGCTTTGATCGGCATGGGCAAATTGGGCCGATAATTTCCTACTTGGCCGTGTCGAGAAATTCGTCGAGCTGGCTCAGTATGAAATCTAATGTTGCATCGTCAATCGCGTGGCTAAGCGGGAGAAGAACGCCGCGAGCCATGATTTCGTCCGCATTGGGAAGCCCATCCTTGGGAAGCACGAGTGGCACGCCTTTCACCATTGGCTGGCGGGCAACATTGCCTGTCCAGATCGTCCGGGTATCGATGCCCCGGCCGTCCAGAAATTCCTGTATATCCGGCCTTTTGAAACCGGCATCCTCTTTGATTATGAGAGGGTAGCCAAGCCAAGCCGTTTCCAGATCGGCAAGTTGCCGAGGAACCACAAACCGATCCTGATGTGCCGAGAAATACTCGGTATATCGGTCAAAATTCTTGCGGCGGCAGGCCAGATTATCGTCGAGCTTTGAGAGCTGGACCAGGCCGAAGGCGGCACCCATTTCTGACGGTTCGAAGTTCCAGGCCAATTCATCAAAGATAAACTGATTGTCGTAATGGATACCGTCCAGTTCTTCCCAGAAATTGCGCTCTCCGCGCTTTGAGCCAAAAAACTGAAGTTCAGAGCGTCGTCCCCAGCGCCGCAGCATAACCGCCCGGTCACGCAGGTCCGCATCATCGGTCATCAACATCCCGCCACCGCCGCCAGCAGTGATAATGTGGGAGTTGGCGAAACTGGTGACTGTGATTGTCGAGCGCTCACCGGTCGGGCGTCCTTTGAGAAGAGGGCCAATAGTGTCGCAGGAGTCTTCGATTGTCGGCAAATTGTGACGTTTAGCGATCTCCGCGATAGCATCCCAGTCAGGAGTGTTTCCGATTAGGTTCGGAAAAAGCATGGCTTTGGTTTTCGGTGTTATGGCCTCTTCGATTTTGGCTACATCGACGCAGTAAGTGTCGAGTTCGCAATCGACCAATACCGGGACCACACCAGCGCGGACAAGAGGGGCGATATCGGTTGAAAAGGTCAGTCCGCAAGTGACGACTTCGTCGCCCGGCTCAAGCTCTAGCAATTCAACAGCCAGATATAGCGCCGACGAACCTGAATTGACCATAACGCCGAATTGCTTGGCGAAAAGGGCTGAAACTTCACGTTCCATACCGACGACATTACGTCCCGGCCAAAGGCCTTGCGGTCCAGACCGCAGCACTTCCACCACCGCCTCGATCTCGGCCTCGTCGTGAACACTGCTCGAATAAAACACCCGGTCCTTCGTCATTACTCAATTCCTTTCTTTGATAAACCGTCAACGGGAAGTGATGGAGCACCGCCCAGCTTGCACCTGCCGCCATATTGGATTGCAGGATCATTTGTTCCTATCGCCTATATTGCAAATTCGAGTCAATTTTTTTACGCGTTTGGGTATTTGTATGCAGGCATATACCTGTTATGCGTAATTTGTGGATTGCTATATTACGAAATGCGATGGTCACTTAATCGCGGCGGTTGACAAGGTGATGGACAAGCAAATGACCGCCTCGGGCTTTGATGGCCGCGCGAACTTGGGTTTTGCGGAAGCCTGTTGCAGCGACTCGCGGCGATTTTCGATTGCGCTATCATTCCGCAGATGAGGAGAGAAATATGACATTTGATTTCAACGATAAGATCATTCTGATAACCGGCGGAGGTGCAGGCATTGGTAGAGCCTGTGCAGAGGCATTTGCAAAGGCAGGCGGGCAGATCGTTATTGCCGAAAATAACGAAGATCATCGCGCGCAAATTCAGGAGGCCTTGCCCAAGGCGACTGTGATCGACTGCGACGTCACAAAGCCTGCCGATGTTGAAAAGCTCGCAAAGGCGATTGAAGATCAATACGGGCGACTAGATGTGCTGATCAACAATGTCGGCCACTATGTCCATGCGCAGCCGTTTGACACGCTGACGCTGGATCAAATTGACGAGATCATCAATGTCAATTTACGGCAGCTCCTCAATGTAACGCATGCTGCGATACCGCTGCTGAAAACCGCGGGGCGCGGTGCATCCATTGTGAATATAACCTCGATTGAGGCGTATCGTGCAATCCCGACATGCACCACTTATGCTGCGTGTAAGGCAGCGATCACGGGCTTTACCAAAAGCCTCGCGCTGGAGCTTGGCCCGCTAGGCATCCGCGTGAATGACGTTGCACCGGAAACGACCGATACGCCGCAATGCCCGATTGAATATATGATCCCGGACGAGAATAAAAAGCATATCAAACACTGGATTCCATTGGGACGATTTGGAAAGCCGGATGACTGCGCCAATGCTGCGCTTTATCTGGCCAGTCCTATGGCCGAATGGGTCACCGGCACGGCGATTAACGTCGATGGTGGCGCGCTCGCCGCCGCAGGGTGGACGCGCGATGAAAATGGGACATGGACGATCATGCCGATCGCGCAGGGTAATGGGATGAATCTCTAATGGCGGTTTCATCGACGGAGCTTCAAGATCGCGAAAAATTACGTGATACAGTTATGCTATATGCGGCTGGCGCAGATCAGCGCGACAAGGCGCTTTGGTCAAAAATTCTTGCTGATGATTGCAGCATGGAAGGGCCCGGATTTCAGAAAAACGGTATCGCCGAATGTCTGGAATCGATTGATCAGCTAAAGCAGATGTTTGTCAAAACACGGCACAATATACTGAACCATAATGTAGATATTAAGGGCGATACGGCGCAGGGGGAGACCTATTGCATTGCCGATCATATTATCGACGTCGATGGGCGGCAGCATATCTTAAGCTGGCATATCCGGTATCAAGACAATTGGATTCGGTCGGGCAGCGATTGGAAATTCACACACCGTAAGCTGAACCTCGATTGGGAGGAAACACGGCAACTTAGCGCGGCAGATCATGACCGATAAAATACTAGCGGGAAGAACCGCCTTTATAACTGGCGCGACTGGTGCAATAGCGACGGCTTCTGCGATTGCATTGGCTCGATCTGGAGCGACGATTGTGCTTATGGCACGCCGGGCGGACGGGCTAGAAGAGGCAAAGCGGGAAATTTTATCAGCTCACGGCGATGCGAATATTCATCTGATCACTGGCGATTGCCTTGACCCTGAAAATGTCAAATCGGCTTTAAAAGATGCGCATGCCATAAATGACCGCCTCGACATCATATTTGCAACAGTTGGCGGGGGCGGCTTTGCGCCTTTGCTGACGATGGATGCCGATAACCTGACCGCTGAGTTTGAGCTGAACGTAAAGTCGGCTTTTCTCGCTATACGCCATGGCGCCCCTCTCATGGATGGGGGGTCGATAATTTGTCTATCCTCCGGTTCAGGCACGATGCCGTTTCGTTATTTAACCGGATATTGCGTTGGCAAGGCGGGGCTGGAAATGCTGGTGAAGCAGGCAGCCGAAGAACTCGGTTCTGCAGGCATCAGAGTGAATGCCATTCGCCCCGGCATGACGCGTTCTCATGGAACAGCGCCTATGTTTGATGCGCCGGGCCTCACCGACAGCTTTCTTCCTGAATATCCTCTCGAAAGATTGGGAGACCCGGAAGATATTGCGGCAGTTGCTCGCTTCCTTGCGGGGCCCGAAAGTGCATGGATTACCGGACAGAGTATAGCTGCAGACGGCGGAAACACATTAAGAAAAAGCCCGGATTTAAGCCCGATGGTTGAAACAATGCTGGGTGAAGGATCGGTTGCCAAATTGAAGGCAGGAAAGGAAATTTAGTATGAAAATTTTGGTAGTAGGCGGAACAGGCGCGCTTGGCGGGGATGCCGCAATTTATGCAGCGCAGCAGGGACATGATGTAACGATTGCCGCGCGCAATCCGGCGCCTGCCGGCACGCCGATGGAGGATATGTCGTTCCTGAAAGGTGATTATGTTGCTGGCGATTTCACGGCTGATACGCTCAAGGGGTTTGACTGGATCATCTTTGCCGCTGGCAACGATCCACGCCATTTGCCACCAGAGACCAAGCCAGAAGATATGCCCGGCTTCTTCCGCAAGGCCAATGATGAGGGCGTTCCCGCTTTCACCCGTGCGGCGCGCGATGCTGGCGTGAAAAAACTGGTGCAGCTCGGCAGCTATTACGCGCAGGCCACGCCGGAGCTCGTCGATGGCAATACATATATCCAGTCGCGTCTGGCCGCATGTGAAGGCGCGCGCGCGGAGGGCACCGATGATTTTACCGTGATGAGTGTCAATGCGCCCTTCATGGTGGGCAGCGTATCAGGCTTGCCCAGCATGATCTTTGAACCCTATGTTCAGTGGGCCGAGGGCAAGCTGGAGATACCGCATTTCGGCCCGGCAGGCGGCACCAATTTCATGTCAATCAGATCGCTGTCGCAGGCGCTGCTCGGCGCTTTGGAAAATGGCGAAAACAAAAAGGCGTATCTGGTTGGTGACGAAAATTTGAGCTTTACCGAATATTTCCAGCTATTCTTCGATGCAGCGGGTAGCGACGTAAAGCTGGAAGAACGCGATGAAGAACATCCTCTGCTCCCCGACATCGCCATCCCACAAGGACGCGGAAACTGGGTTCGCTACGATGCCGATGAAGCCGAGCGCAAGATATTGGGGTATGAAACGAACGATGTCACGAATGCGGTTAAAGACGTAGTAGCTCAATATGGCAGCTTATGAGCAACAAGATTCTTGATGGAAAAGTGGCGCTCATTACCGGGGCAAGCAGGGGCATTGGCGCTGCCATTGCCAAGCGCTTTGCAGCCGAAGGTGCAATAGTAGCACTGGTGGCGCGGACACTTGAGGAGAGTGATGGGCGTGACGGATCATTGCGCGAAACGGCGTCGGCAATTAAAGCTCTGGGCGGCGAATGTCATACTATCCAAGCGGATCTTTCTGACCCGGAAGGCCGGACCGAAATCGTAGACGAGGTCGTTGGGCGATTTAGGAAAATTGACATATTGGTGAATAATGCTGCGTGGCTTCAATTCAAGCACATCACGCAGGTTCCCCATAAACATCTGAATCTTGGGTTTGAGATTAACCTCGGCGCGCCTCATGATCTTTCGCGCGGCGCTTTTGAACATATGAAATCACAAGGCGCTGGCTGGATCGTGAATATTAGTAGTGCGACAGCCGATAACCCGCCGCCTGCACCCTATGATATGAACGACCGGTATACATCATTTAACAAAGATGGCGGAACAACGATCTATGGTGCGACCAAAGCGGCATTGGATCGGCTGACAACTGGCTGGGCAGTGGAAGTTGCGGGTTCGGGTATCGCAGTCAACTCATTGGCACCTGTCGCCGCCGTCGCCACTGAAGGCGCATTGGCCGTAGGGGGATGGGATAAAGGCGACCATATGGAACCTCAGGAAACGATGGCCGAAGCCGCATTGCAGCTTAGCCATCGCTCTCCAGAAAATCTAACGGGCCGTATCGTCCGCAGCATCCCGCTCCTGAAAGAGCTAAAAATCGTAACGAAAAGCTTGGACGGTGAGACGGCTTTACCCGACTTTGACTACTCGGATAGTTGAAGTTCGACCGGTTGATATTTGCCCATGCTTGGTCTTTGATTGGCTTTGATTAGCTTCCGAAAATGCGACAGCATTTGTGGACCGCAACGTTCGCTTTCGGGATGAAGCTGCCACAAGCCTAGAGTCCGCTATGGGCGCAAAAGCGGACGTTAGGTATACGATAGTTTACCGACTTACCGTGATTTGATATGCTCGGGTTTGCTTGATGAACTATAGCTCGTTCTCAATCGAGGTCGCAGACTGATCATATCTCAGGTCGCCTCTACGCATGGAATTCACTCACGCGTTCGATGGCCGTTTCAAGCAGCTCGTCTGTTATTTCCGGAGTGGCAGAATTTGTAACGAGCCTGTGCACGCCAATCTGCAAAAATTCCAGAATGGCAGCTGCGCGGGTTGGATTGAGACTATGCCCAAATGAGGAAGCTACAATTCCCAAATCCAAAACCGTTCGGATAGCATCCGAGCGAGAACAGTTTAGTTTTTGGCAAGCGCATCGATCTTATCGAGCTGATGGTCAGCAACTCTGACCGAGAGAATTAACTTCTGCATTTTCCATCCAATTGACGAGATTTGGATGGTGGGCAATCAAAAACCAGACTGAGCGTTATTGAACAAATTTGAGAGAGGCATTCTGATTATTTTATTAATATTCAAACGTTTAAATAAGAGCAGTACTACCTAGATTGAACAAGAATGAACAGCGCAGAACACCAAATGCCGCATGCCAAAACTGACTCTTAATCGGCGGGTCACAGGTTCGAACCCTGTAGCGTCTACCATTTCTTTCGAAATGGGCAAAAAATGCTACGGTACCGCTCCCGAATAGGGTCAACCACCACCCGCCAACAGCTCATCAACCGTTCCGGTAGTAACGGCGTGATAACCGCCGCGCGTTTTGGCGTAGCTGCGTTTGGCGATTGTTTTTCCCCAATCACCCTGCTCCGTCAGTGCCTCGAACAAGGGCGCGACAAATTTGCGGCGGCCCACGGTGGAAAGGAATTTTTCGGTAAGCGG
>CAKZNA010000281.1 GCA_937129355.1 uncultured Sphingomonadales bacterium
CCGGAAATAGCTGGTATCCGCATCGGGAAAGAGGCTGAAGCCAAGCACGGGGACCAGAAAGAAAGCAGCGCTTGTTAAGATGAGCGCGCTCCATACCGTCCGGCGCGGCGCGTTAAGTGCGCGGTGCAATGTCGGACGGTAGAGCCGTTCGATATTTCGGTTCATCCATTTGAGCAACGCATTGCCCTCTGGATCGGCATCCCGCTGCAATATGCGGCTCGCCAGAAAGGGTACGATGGTGAGCGAAACAATCATCGATGCAAGGACGGTGAAGATGATTGTGCCAATAAAGCTTTTCGTGAATTGTCCTGCCCCCTCCGGCAGGAATAGCAGCGGAATGAAGGCAAAAACCAGCACGCCTGTTGATCCCAGCACCGCCTTGGTAATCTCCTTGGTTCCATCAATAGCGGCTTTGTCGCGCGTTTTTCCCATCCGCAAATGCCGCGATATATTTTCCACGACGACTATCGAATCGTCGACCAAAAGCCCGAGCGAGAGGATGAATCCGGCGACCACAAGCTGACTAAGATTCCATCCCATAAAGCTGTTGGCGAGAAGGCCAGAAGCCAGCGACAAGGGTATCGAGATCATGACAATCAGCGAAGCGCGAAGGCCCAGCGGCAGCAGCGTGAAAATCACAAGGAACACAGCGATCGAAAAATCGCGGGCCAATTCACGCAAGCGGAACTGGATATCTTTGCTTTGATCAAATTGGACAATGGCTTCAATATCTTGCGGCAGGGTTTTCTTCTCGCGTTCCAGTGCCTCTACAAGCTGATTGCGTAGCGTCGTGGCATCCGCGCCCTCTTTTTGATTTGCAGTGACGAAGACCGCTCTGCGGCCATTATGCGATAGCTTGACGCGCTCTTCTTCCGATCCCCATTGCACATCAGCCACATCGCCAATACGCAATATCGATCCGTTCGAACTGCGCAGCGGTAAGTTGCGTACGCTGTCCAATGAACGAAAAGCACCACCCGTCTCTACATTAAAACGGCGGCTTCCGCTGGTGACAGAGCCGCCGGGAATATCGGCCCCGCCCTGCCGCACAGCGTCGGCTACGGCGGTTACCGGGAGTCGAAGTTCGGCCAGCCTTCCGGCATCAATCGCAACCGTAACTTCGGGTTGCGGCAATCCGTAAATCACGGTTTCGCGCGCATTGGGAAGGCGCGCAAACGCATCCTTCACATCGCGGGCATATTTCTCCATCCGGTACCAACTGGCCGTCTCGCTGACCAATGCGACCTGCACAATTGCTGGATTGGTCGTGGTTGCCTTGGTGAAATCGAGCGCCGCTAGGCTTTCGGGAAGCTGGCTCCGGATCGCGGTAACTTCGCGTACCGCATCATTGAAATATTCTTCCGGATCGCCCGACCAGTCAAATTCGGTCGTGATGACTGCATTGCCATCCGAACTGTTCGACCGAACTTCCTTTACATCATCCAGCCCTTGAAGAATTTCTTCTATCGGCTTGGTGATGGTCTGTTCAATTTCTGCGGCATCGGCGCCCGGCTGGGCAGCCACAACCGTGACAACTGGAATATTGAAATGCGGGTCAACCGCGCGCGGCGTCGATGTGAAGGCCGAATAGCCAAGCGCGACAAGCAGCGCAAACAGCACCAAAGTCAGCTGCCAGCGCTTGATTGCGATCTCGGCTACATGCACGGGCGAGCTCTATCCGGTCGCCGCAACGGGACGAACTTTGGAACCAGTGCGCAGCTTTTCACCGCCGCGCGTCACAATGACATCGCCGGGGCCAACACCGCCGGAAATAATGACAAAATCATCCATCACGCGCTCTACGCTGACATTGCGTGTTTCGACGCGGTTTTCCTTATTCACCACATAGACCAGACCTTCGCCGGTTCTGACGCCAAACAAGGCGCTGGCTGGAATTTGCAAGCTGCCATCTTCGGCCGCTGGAAGCGTGATTGCCGCTGTTCCGATTTGACCTGATCTAAGCCGCGGACGCGCCTTTAGGCGAAACACTATCGTAAAAGCGCCAGTCGCCTCATTCGCGCGTCCATCAATCTCGCTAATCGTTGCGTTGATGGGGTCACCGCCAAGCGATTCAATCGATATTTGCGCTGGCATCCCGACACGCAATTTTGATGCATCGCGGTCGACAACGGGTACGCGGAACACGAAGCCCTGGCTGTCTTGGCCAAGCACAAGCGCCGGCGTTCCAGCGGAGACAACCTGCCCCGGTTCAACACTGCGTGATAAGATAACACCGCTCGATGGCGCATGGATATGCGAAGTGCCGCTGGCATAGCTTGCTTGCCGCACGCGCGCTGCAGCTGCTTTGGCCGCTGCTTCACTCGCTTCATATTGTTTCTTGGTAATCCAGCCATCGGCATAAAGGCCGCGTAACCGTTCAAATTCGGCCTGCGTCCGGTCACGCTCGGCCTGCGCCACGGAAAGGTCGGCGCGGACATTCTGGCGGTCCAATGCCGCCAGCGTTGCGCCGCGCTTCACATAGTCGCCTTCATTGTAGCGCACCGATGCGACGCGGCCTGATGTCGTGAAGCCCAATGGTGTTTCGCGGCGATAGCGGATGGTGCCAACAGCATCGATTGTGCGCTGTAGGCTGGATTCCTGCACCTTGATAACCTGAACCGGAAAGGCCTCTTCTTGCGACGCGGTGGTGGGCTTGCCCTCTTCTTCGCTTGAACAGCCAGCCAAACTCAACGCCATGCCCATAAAAAGCGTAGCAAATAGAGTATTTTGATGGCGGTTAGGCTTATTCAATATCAATTCCCCTGCTCCGCCAACTGCAATAGCGCGAAAAGCAGACATTCCAATAGAAGAAATTCAGGTTTCGATAAAGGACTTACTGGCTTGAGGCGTCTGAAACTCGTGCGACAGCTGGTTTTGCGAGAAGCGGCGGCAGGTAGCCATCTTCACCGCGCACCGCTTTGGTCAACGTATCAATCTCTGCCTGCATGAATTTCCGGCGCTTTTTCCAGCGATAATGGGTGCCATCGGAAAAAATCCCGTGTCCATACCGCCGCCCGTACCGTTCGATAAAACGCAAAGCCGCTTCGGGATCATATCCGGCATTGGCCATCAGCCATATCGATAGCTGATCGGCCTCCAACTCCGTCTGCCGGATCAGCTTCTTCGACTTACCAAACATCCGGCCAAGCCCGCGTTTCGCCTTGGCTCCGTCGAGAAGCGCGCGATGCCCCAAAATATTATGCGCCAATTCATGCGCGACTAGCGAGGCGAATTCGTCTTCATCAGGCGTGAACTCGGCCAGTTTGGCGCTGATCCGCACACGTTTTCCGTCGGCACCTGCATCGGCCTTACCGCCCGTTGAAATAACGAAGTTTGAGGCGCAGACTTGGGGTGGATCCAGTATAAAGTCGCGCGAACCTTGTGCCGTTTCAAAGCCCAGCGTGACGGGCCGGGGTAGCGCGAAAAGCCGCAGCATATCGGCGCTAACCCAGTCTGTCGTTTCATGGCTCGGCTTGTGCCGCGCCCGGTCTGCACCAAGCGAAATCGCGTTTTCCATATGGTAGACCCCGTCCCCAGGGGTCAAACCGGCTTTATCCGCAGGCCCGCCCTCAACAATCACAGCAATCGAAACTGCGGTTCGAAAGCGGAAGGCCGCCTTGGCCAACGCGCGGTCGGGATATTGCCGGTAGCTATGCAGCACCCACCCCGGGTTGCGCTGCTTCACATCGCAAAATGGCGCATTCGCTTTGGCGAGGCGGTACCCGACCGTCTCCAGCCGCAGATCCTGTGCGACCAGCGCGCGATAGGCATCGATATCCTTCTGCTTGGGCGCTGCAATGGCCGGAACGGCAATCAGCGAGGCCAACAATATCAGAAGAAATCTCATCCGCCCGCTCCTGCCGCAGCGCGCTTTAACCGGTCTTGAATGGCGGCTCCAATGCCAGTGGCGGGAATAGGCGCGATGGCGATAGCGGCACGATCACTTGCATCGGCGATATGTAGCGCATCGAACAGCCGCGATGCCGCTTCGGCTAAATCGCCCGCTGGTGAAAGATTATCATCGCCGCCTGCCGCGCCAAACCCGATATACCACTCATGCGCCTCCGCTTCATCTGCGTTCAGACGGAGCGGCTTTGTTGGTGCGTAATGTTTTGTCAGCTGCCCCGGTGCCTCAACCTTTTCGTCAGCGAGCGGCAACGGTGTCGCGCCCAGCGCGGCATGAATTTGCTCCGATGTAACCGGCCCTTCGCGCAGCAATTGCCAACCCGTTTCGCGCAGAGCAACAATGGTCGATTCCAGCCCTGCGGCACATGGCCCGCCGTCAAGGATCATCGGTGCATCATCGCCGAGACTATTCGCGATATGCTCTGCTCGCGTTGGGCTAATATGGCCGCTTTTGTTGGCCGATGGCGCGGCCAAAAACAGACCGCTTTTGCTCAGTAGCACCCGCATGACAGGATGGGCAGGACAGCGAATAGCGATGGTTGAAAGTCCAGCGGATACGGCCTTTGCCACTTTCGCATGTTCGCGCAATGGTAGCACCAGCGTCAACGGTCCCGGCCAGAAAGCATCCGCCAACATGATCGCTCGATCATCGAATGTCGCCAATTCACGGGCAGCCTCAATACTCGGCACATGCACAATCAGCGGATTGAAATCGGGACGGCCTTTTATGCGGTAAATATTTGCTACCGCATCGGCATTGCTCGCATCCGCCGCCAGACCATATACCGTCTCGGTTGGCACGGCGACCAACCCGCCACCACGCAGAATCCCAGCGGCTTCAGCGACGGCCGATTGATTGGCCTCCACGATCCGGCCTTGACGCTTGGTATTTGTGCCTTGCATGGCTTAGCGCTATACGGCGCGCAAAGCCGTCTCAACAGGAAATTTTTACGCAATGCCTTTCACTGCCCCCGTCGCCGAACAACTTTTCGCCCTCAAGCATACTGCGGGTATGGATGAACTGGCCACGCATGACCGCTTTGCCGATGCCAGCAGCGATATGGTCGAAGCCATCGTCAGCGGCGTAGGCGAATTTGCGGCAGGTGAATTTGCACCGCTCAACCGGATTGGTGACACAGTAGGCGCGCGGCTAACCGATGGCCGCGTGATCATGCCCGATGGCTATATCGATGCTTATAAATCCTATGTCGCCAACGGATGGGGATCAATCAACGCGCCAGCCGGTTTTGGCGGTCAAGGACTGCCGTTTACCCTTGCCACCGTTGCGCTCGATTCTCTCGGGGCGGCCAACATGGCTTTTGCACTTTGCCCGATCCTGTCGGTTGGCTCTATCGAGGCAATCAACCATCACGGGTCGGACGCTCAAAAGGCGGCGTATCTGCCCAAGCTATCGACCGGCGAATGGACCGGCACAATGAACCTGACCGAACCACAGGCGGGCAGCGATGTTGGCGCGCTGAAAGCCACAGCGACGCCGCGCGGCGATGGCACGTACCAGATCAAGGGCCAGAAGATTTATATCAGCTTTGGCGATCATGATATGGCCGAAAATATCATCCATCTGGTGCTGGCCAGAACTCCTGACGCACCAGCGGGAACCAAAGGCATTTCGCTTTTCCTCGTTCCCAAATACCGCCTGAATGAAGATGGCACTCCCGGCGAGGAACAGGATATCGAAACCGTCTCCATCGAACATAAAATGGGCATCAACGCTTCACCGACCTGCGTCTTGGCTTACGGCGAAAAAGGTGATTGCGTCGGCGAACTAATCGGCCCGGAATTTGGCGGCATGCGCGCGATGTTCACGATGATGAATAATGCGCGATTGAATGTCGGGCTTGAAGGCGTTCAGATTGCCGAGGCGGCGACACAGAAAGCGGTAGAGTTTGCGCAGGAACGTGTCCAATCGGCGCGCGCAGGCGGCGAAACGCGCGATCCGGTCGCCATTGTTCAGCATCCCGATGTCCGCCGCATGTTGATGCGGATGAAGGCCGGGACGCAGGCTATTCGCGCGCTGCTTTATTTTGCATCTGGCCATGTCGACCGCGCTACGCTGGACATTGATGGCGCGCGGGAGATAGTCGATATCCTCACCCCGCTGGCCAAAACTTACGGCACCGACATGGGCGAAGAAATCGCGAGCCTTGGCGTGCAAGTGCATGGCGGCATGGGCTATGTCGAGGAAACGGGCGCGGCGCAATTTTACCGCGATATCCGGATTGCGCAAATATATGAAGGCACCAACGGTATTCAGGCCGCCGATCTGGTTGGCCGTAAATTGGGCCT
>CAKZNA010000282.1 GCA_937129355.1 uncultured Sphingomonadales bacterium
ATCAAAGCTGGACACGACAACAGCACCGCTTTCACTAGCCAATGCCTCGGCAATGCCTTCCCGGCTTTCGGTCATTCGTTCATAGGTAATGACGCGCGCACCCAATCCTTTGGTATTTTCCATCTTCGCGGAAGGCGCATCGGCAGGCATCACAATGGTTGCGGGGATATCCAGACGCTTTGCGGCCCAAGCAACGCCCTGCGCGTGATTACCGCTGGAAAAAGCGACCACGCCATTGCGTCGCTGCTCCGCACTCAGGTCATTCAATCGGTACCAAGCTCCGCGTATCTTAAATGCACCGATTGGTTGCAAAGATTCCAGCTTGCACCAGATCGTCCGACCTTCAATCTCAAGTGGCAGCAAAGGTGTCGGGGGCAGTATCTCTGCTATCTTTGCAGCAGCGCGCTGGACGCCCTCTTTTGAAGGGCTGCGTGCCGGATCGGTCAAAACTTGCTCTGCCATAAAAGCTGCCTATATCGCAGCGAAAGAGAATCTCCAGCAAAAGGACATCCGGATGAGCAAGGTTTTGGTAATCGGTGCAGGCGGCGTGAGTTCCGTTGCGGTTCACAAGATGGCGGCGAATGCCAGCATTTTCAGTCATATCAGCCTTGCGAGCCGCACTCTATCCAAATGTGATGCAATCGCAGCATCAGTAAAAGACCGCCACGGCGTGGATATTGATACATTCGAAATTGATGCTGAAGAAATTCCGGCGATGGTCCGTCTAATCAAACAGATTGAACCTGCCCTCGTTGTGAATCTAGCCCTACCCTATCAAGATTTGCCCATCATGGATGCCTGTTTGGAAACCGGTGTCGATTACCTGGACACAGCCAATTATGAACCGAAGGACGAAGCCAAGTTCGAATATCACTGGCAATGGGCGTATCAGGACCAGTTTAAGGATGCGGGCATCATGGCGTTGCTTGGCTCCGGCTTTGATCCCGGCGTCACGAGCGTTTTTACAAGCTATCTGAAGAAACATCATTTTGAACGGATCGACACGCTTGATATTATGGACTGCAATGGCGGCGATCATGGGCAGGCATTTGCCACCAATTTCAATCCTGAGATCAACATCCGCGAAATCACCGCCCCTGCGCGCCGCTGGGAAAATGGTGATTGGGTCGAAACGCCTGCATTGACCATCAAGCAGGAATTTGATTTCGCCGAGGTCGGAAAACGCAACATGTATCTGATGTACCATGAAGAAATCGAAAGCCTAAAAACGCATCTACCAGAGATTCGACGCATCCGTTTCTGGATGACTTTTGGCGATGAATATATCAAACATCTGGATGTGCTTCAGGCCGTTGGCATGACGCGGATCGATCCGGTTATGTATGAGGGCAAGGAGATCGTACCACTGCAATTCCTAAAGGCCGTGTTACCTGAACCGGCCTCGCTTGGCGAAACGACCAAGGGCAAGACCAACATCGGCTGCATCGCCACTGGAGTTGGCAAGGACGGCAAAGAAAAGACGCTCTACATCAACAATATATGCGATCATGAGGCGGCTTATGCGGAAACGGGTAATCAGGCGGTAAGCTATACCACCGGCGTCCCGGCAATGATTGGCAGCGCCCTGATGCTAACCGGCAAATGGAAAGGTGACGGCGTTTTCAACATGGAGCAGTTCGACCCCGACCCGTTCATGAAAATGCTAAGCGAGCATGGTCTGCCTTGGCAGATAAAAGAACTTGAAGGGCCGTTGGAGTTTTGATGAAAACACAAGCAGGTGATCCCGGCGCATTCGCGCATTTTGATTTAAACCGGGTGGATAGCCCGTCCTTCGTCATTGATGCAGCGGTTATCCGGCGCAATCTTCAAATTCTGTCCGATGTTGGGGAACAATCAGGCGCGAAGATACTCTCCGCCATGAAAGCTTTCTCCATGTGGGAACTAGCTCCGTTGATCGAGGAACATCTCGATGGTGTTTGCACCTCCGGTCTATGGGAGGCGCGGCTCGCATTTGACAAATATGATGGCGAAATTGCCACCTATTCACCCGCATTCAAAGCCGATGAGCTTCCCGAAATCGCTGCAGTTTCGGATCATATCATTTTTAACAATCCCGGCCAGATTTCCACCCATGCAGCCACCATTCGCGGGTTACGCGATGCGGGCGAACAATTTGACGTCGGCCTGCGCATCAATCCGCTGCATAGCGAGAGCGAGGTAGATAAATATGACCCCTGCCAACCGCATAGCCGCCTTGGCGTTCCGATTGACCAGGTGGCGGATGCGCATATTGATGCCATTGACGGGCTGCATTTCCACACGCTTTGCGAGCAAGGTTTTGAGCCATTGCTGCGCACCTGGGATGCGATAATTCCCTATATCGAACCTTGGTTAGATGACCTCAAATGGCTGAATTTCGGCGGCGGGCATCATATCACCCGCGCGGATTATGAGCGGGACGAGCTGATCGAATTTATAGCCGCGGTTCGCGAAGAGACCGGATGTGAGGTTTTTCTGGAGCCCGGAGAGGCTGTCGCTCTGGATGCCGGTATTCTTGTGGGCGAGCTGTTGGATGTATTTGACAATGGCATGCCGGTCGGCGTCACCGATGTGTCGGCCACTTGCCACATGCCAGACGTCATCGAAGCACCCTACCGCCCCGCGATGCTCGCTGAAGCGCGCGATGGGACCGCCGTCCGGCTTGGCGGCCCATCTTGTTTGGCGGGCGATATCATCGGCGACTACTGCCTGCCCGGACCGCCGCAACCGGGGCTACGGTTCGCATTCTTGGATCAGGCGCATTATTCGATGGTGAAGACCAACACATTTAACGGCGTGCCATTGCCTTCCATATGGTTATGGGACAGCGAAACCGATGAGTTAAACTGCATCAAACGCTTTGATTGGACCGTTTTTCGCGACCGGCTCAGCTAGAAGATTCGCTTTACATTCGCACATCTGTCGCTAAATGCGCTGGTTCTGCTGCCAATGGTACTCCCGATGTGGGGGATCCCAAACCGAATGGCAGCTTTTGTCTTAGATGATGTTTTAGGGGGTCCCTTGAATTGTACAGCTATCCTGATGCTTCGTCTGTAGTTGCCGCCCTTCGGCCCGACGAATCCGTAACATTAATCCGACCACATGCCGCACAGCGTGCCGCCCGCTTTTTTGCAGAGAAGTTCCCGGGCAAGTCGCTCTATGCTGTGAAGGCCAACCCCTCACCTGACCTTCTGCAGATATTATGGGAATCAGGAATCACGCACTTTGATGTTGCCTCGATCGGCGAAGTAAGACTTGTTCGGCAGGTTTTGCCCCAAGCAACGCTTTGCTTCATGCATCCGGTCAAGTCAGAGCGCACTATCGCAGAAGCCTATTTTCAGCATGGCGTACGCACATTCTCTCTCGATACCCATGAAGAGCTCGCCAAAATAGCGAGAGCCACAAAAAATGCGGATGACCTCGAGCTATGTGTGCGTATCCGCGTTTCGTCCGAGCATGCAAAGTTAAGCCTTGCCGCGAAATTTGGCGCGGAACCAGAAGATGTAGCAAGCCTTCTCATGGCGACGCGCCAACTCGCTGATGGCTTGGGCATCTGTTTCCATGTCGGCAGTCAAGCAATGACACCGCAGGCTTATGCTGACGCGATGGAATATGTACGTGCTGCGATTTTGGAAGCATCGGTAACCGTCGATATTGTTGATATTGGCGGCGGATTTCCATCGGTTTATCCGGGAATGGAGCCGCCTGCGCTGGAGAGCTATTTCAAAATTATCGACGATACGTTCGAAGATTTGCCCATTAGCTATTCGGCCGAATTATGGTGCGAACCGGGCCGCGCTATCTGTGCAGAATATGCCTCGTTAATTGTGAAAGTCGAAAAAAGACGCGGGAGCGAACTCTATATCAATGATGGTGCCTATGGAGCGCTCTTTGACGCTGCTCACGTGGCATGGCGCTTTCCGGTGGAACGCCTTTCTGAAAGCCAAGATACCGATACTACTGACAAGACCGCTTTCAGCTTCTACGGGCCGACATGTGATGATCTTGACCATATGGCGGGACCTTTTCTGCTGCCGGATAATATTGCAGCAGATGATTATATCGAAATCGGTATGCTCGGTGCCTATGGCTGCGCCATGCGGACGGGCTTTAACGGTATACAAACCGGAGAGACCGTCATTGTGGAAGACCAACCGATGGCAACGCTCTATGATGCGATGCCTGCAAATGATGCCAATGTGCTTCCTTTTGCTGCGAAAGCGTGAAGCCCAATTAAGTTGCATTTGACAATCTAATTATATTGCGCCAGCCTCCCGAAATATTCTGGGAGGAAACATCATGTCAAATTCGATTTTGGCCCCTGCAGCCGTCTTAGTTGCTTGGTCGCTGGTAATGCTACTTTGGTTGGCGGCAACGCGCTTTCCAGCGATGTTCAAGTCCGGAATTGATCTGAAAGCACAGCCGCCTGGCGGCCGCGGGGAAGATCTGGAAGGTGTTTTGCCGCCTCAGGTTCAATGGAAATCACATAATTATACCCATTTGATGGAACAGCCTACCATCTTCTATGCTGCTGTCATTATCTTGCATCTGGCACAGGGCGCTACACCGCTGATGGTTTCATTTGCTTGGGGCTATACAATTTTAAGGATCATCCATTCGATTTATCAGTCGACAATAAACGTCTCGACGGTTCGCTTTGCGATATTCACTTTGGCGACAATTTGCTTGGTGGTACTATCGATAAAAGCCGTTCTGGTTACAATTTAGGGGAAATCATATGAAAAGCGAAATTTTACAGCCGGTAGTTCTATTGGCCGCATGGACGATGCTGGTTTGGCTATGGATGTATGCAACCCGCCTGCCCGCGATGGGTAAAGTCGATGGCCTGGATGCTAGTGGAATGGTTGGCGGGAAAGGCTCTGATCTGGATGGCGTGTTGCCAGCAAAAACGCAGTGGATAGCGCATAATTATAATCACTTACATGAAAACCCTACAATCTTTTATGCGGTAGCTTTGGTGCTAGCATTTGTGGGCGCGGGTGACGGATTCAACGCGACTTTGGCGTGGGTGTATGTTGTGCTACGGATCGTCCATAGCCTCGTCCAGATACTCTGGAACCGCGTGATGGTCCGCTTCCTAATATTTCTACTGTCCGGCATTGTTTTGATAATGCTCACCGCCCACGCCGCGATGGTTGTTTTCTAGGCTTTTAAGAACTCGCCTACCATTTCAACATGAGTGGCCCAGCGGAATTGGCCGACTGGCCATAGGCGTTGAAGTTTGTATCCCCCGGCTTCCAAAGTTTTGGCATCGCGCGCGAAGCTGTTGGGGTTACAGCTGACATAGGCTATCCTTGGCACGCTTGACGCCGCCAATTGTGCGATCTGGTCCTTTGCGCCTGCCCTTGGCGGATCAAGTATGACAGCGCCAAATTTATTGAGCTCTTCTGCGGTTAGCGGCCTGCGAAATAGGTCTCGATGCTCTGTGAACAAAGCCCTTCCCGTCATATTAGCAGCCGTTTTCAATGCCAATATCGCCTGCTGATCTGCCTCAGCGGCATAAGTCTTTTGCTCGTCTGCCATAGACAGCGCAAAGGTCCCGAGCCCGCAAAACAAGTCAGCAACATTCTTCGCTTCGCTAGTAATAGCCTTCACGGCCTCAACCAGCTTTTCCTCGCCATCCATTGTCGCTTGAAGAAATGCGAATGGCGGATATGCGACCGAAACATCCCCCAAGGGCACTGTGACAGGCTCAGGTTCCCAAAATGGCGTGGGTCCATACCCTTCATCAAGGGAAAGCCGGGCAACACCGTTTTGCCCAGCAAATTCCGAGATAGCCTCATGCAGCTCCAGCCCCTCGGCTACCCAATTCTCGATCAGGAGATCAATCCCTTGGCCAGTCATTGCCATCTTGATCTGCACATGACCGTATTTTTGCATATGTTCCTTTAGGAATATCCGCAAATTTCCGGCCAAGGAAAACAGTTCTGGCGTCATGACTTCACATTGCTGTAAGTCAATGATGCGGTGACTTTTTTCTGTGCTAAAGCCGAAGTGAAACTCCTTACCTGTCCAGGCTGCACGAAGCGCAACGCGCCGGCGCGACTTTGGCGGGGAAAGATGCACCGGCATGACCTCCGCCGCTTCCACGCCTTGTGTAGAAAGTGCGTGGACAACGCGGTCGCGCACAAAATCTTCCAAAGCTGCTTCGTCAAGATGTTGGAGCTGGCACCCCCCGCATAGTGGGAAATGCTTACACGCGGGTTCTTGATGACGCGGTCCGTGGGTTAGCCCGCCATCTTCACGCAGTTCATCACCAGGCGCGGCATGGGCAATATAGCGGCCATCTTCCGTCACACCATCACCGCGCGCCGCGACGCGAACTATAACATTATCATTCATGGGAAAAGGCCATGGACGCCCTGACGCTAGCAATCAACCTGCATCGGGTTCCTCAGTCGCATTCGCCGAAGCCTTATCTGAAGTTTCTGCTGCTGCTTCGACCTTCGCCTTCACTTTTGCTGGTAGACGGTATTTGTCACCAGCAGAATTCACCTCGATCATATTTGTGCCGATGGTGGTAACCGTCGTAATGTCAAAACCTTCCGCTGGCTCAACGCCGCGCCCCGGAACAAACTTAAACCGCCGGAAACCGCCGTCAGGATGGCGAATTTCCAATATGTCCCCATCGGGTCCAGTGATCAGCGCGGTTTCGCAAACCCGCGTAAAGTCGGTCACATCGGCCAGAGCGCATTCGATTTTGCCATCTGCAGCGGCCTGCTGCGTTGCTTTATCCTCTGCCTGTGCAATTGCTTCAGGATCGGCTTTCTGTTCGCCACAAGAAGTAAGGGCAAGCGTGCCCACCGCAAATAACGCTAACCTAGATATCCGCATAACAGCTCCGTTCTTCTTTCCCGCCAGGATGGGTCACAGCGCCGCTATAGGCCGGACCGACATTCTGCGCATAGCGCCAAAGCGCCCCTGCCCCATAATCGGTCAAACGCGGCTCCCAATCTTTACGCCGCTTTTCGAGGGTTTCTGCATCGACCTCTAGATCAATTGTGCCGGCCTCTGCGTCTATCGAAATAATGTCTCCATCCTCGATTAGACCAATCGGACCGCCATCGGCCGCTTCGGGCCCAACATGTCCTATACAAAATCCGCGCGTTGCACCGGAGAAACGGCCGTCCGTTATCAATGCTACCTTCTCGCCCATGCCCTGCCCGTACAGCGCGGCGGTGGTCGAAAGCATCTCTCGCATGCCCGGGCCGCCTTTTGGCCCTTCATAGCGGATTACAATGACTGACCCTTCGGCAATATCCCGTGCTTCCACCGCAGCGAAGGTATCTTCCTCACAATCAAACACGCGCGCCGGCCCGCTAAATTGCAGCCTCTCCATACCCGCTACCTTTACGATAGCGCCTTCCGGAGCAAGCGAGCCTTTAAGTCCGACCACCCCGCCTGTTGGTGTAATCGGGGTCTTCGCATCGTAAATTACCTTTTGATCGGGGTTCCAGGTAATCTCGTCAATATTCTCACCCAATGTGTTGCCCGTTACCGTGATACAATCGCCATGCAGCATTCCCTCGGCAAGCAAAGATTTCATCAACATATAAATGCCGCCAGCTTCATGCATGTCTTTGGCGACATATTGCCCGCCCGGCTTCAAATCGGCCATGTAAGGCGTGGTCTTGAAGGTTTCAGCTACATCGAACAGGTCAAATTCGATCCCGGCCTCATGCGCCATAGCCGGTAAATGCAGCGCGGCGTTGGTCGAGCCGCCTGTCGCCGCAACCACCCGCGCCGCGTTTTCAAAGGCTTCGCGCGTACAGATATCACGCGGGCGAAGATTTTGCGCCAATAGATCCATAACCTGAACACCTGCGGCATGTGCAATCTGATCGCGCGTCGAGTACGGCGCTGGCGCCATGTTGCTATTGGGAAGCGAAAGACCAATGGCTTCGCCTACGCATGCCATTGTGTTCGCCGTAAATTGACCGCCACATGCGCCGTGCCCAGGACATGCGGCTTTTTCTAATTCTTCTAATTCGGATAGTGGGCATGCGCCAGCAGCATATTTGCCAACCACCTCAAAAACATCGACGACCGTTACATCCTTGTTGTTGAAACGGCCCGGCAAGATCGAACCACCATAGACAAAGATCGAAGGCACGTTGAGGCGAAGCATCGACATCATCATGCCCGGCAGCGACTTATCGCAGCCAGCAAACCCCAAAAGCGCATCATAACAATGGCCTCTCACCGAAAGTTCGACTGAGTCTGCAATCACTTCGCGGCTGACGAGGGAGCTTTTCATTCCTTGATGGCCCATCGCTATGCCGTCAGTGACCGTTATCGTGTTGAACCGGCGCGGCATACCGCCTCCCTCTTCAACACCGCCGCGCGCAACATTTGCCTGCACATCAAGCGTTGTGTTGCAGGGCGCGCTATCATTACCAGCAGAGGCGATCCCAACAAAAGGACGTGCGATTTCTTCTTCTGTTAGCCCCATCGCATAATAATAACTCCTATGTGGAGCGCGCTCGGGGCCAACTGAAACATGTCTGCTTGGCAGTTTGCTTTTATCAAATCTGTTTGTCACGGCGGTCTTCTCACTTTCAGCATCGCCTATGGCGTCAAAGCCCGTATTCGCGCAAGGGAATTACGAGAAACCGCCAAAAATTGTTGCAATCAGTCTTGCAGCCGGGACCGAACATGCACGAGCATAGCCTGTATTATGCTGGCCCAACGCGTTATACCCGCATCATCTGCCAGCAAATCCTGTCGGATTTCCATCATTGAATACGCTATTCCGCGTGTTTCCGCGTGACGATTCATAGTCGCATTCAAATCCTTGCCGGAATAGGGTTGCTGATCTCCCACGACCATGGGGAGCGTGTTGAGATATTCCAAAGCAAAGCGCGCGCCGCGATCATCCCCATTATACATAATGCCCACATCCCAAGGTCTTTCGGCATCAGGAGCAGACCGCAACCTGGGCGAAAAACTGTGTATCGAAAGAATAAATTGAGGTTGGCGCTCTTCTATGAGCGAAGAGAGCTTGTCGTGATAGGGATGGAAAAAGCGCTCCAACCGTTGTCGCCGCGCTCTTTCACTTGGAGAAATATTTGCTGGAATCTCAATACCATCGCTAACTGACGGCATGACGCCATCTTCGTTTGGATAGCGGTTCAGATCCACCACAAGCCGCGAGAATTGCGCCAAAAAAGCAGCATGCCCATGCTGATCGACAAGTTTTTCCGCAATTGCAGCCGTACCAATGTCCCAAGCGATATGATCCTGCAAAAGTGTGGCATCTATACCTAGGTCCATTTCGCTAGGTACATGGTTCGAGGCATGATCGACAACGAGCAACACATTACTCGCTTCCAGAGAGCCGATAAGTTTCCACGGGTTGCTCATCTCATTTGAGCAGCCATATACCACCACTGAGGGCGAATCTGTTGAAGGGCTTTATGAGCGGCATCGCGTTCATGGGTATTTTCGTAGAGCGCAAAACATGTCGCGCCAGAACCGGACATGCGCGCCAACAGCGGCTTTTGATCCATTTTTAGACCTGCTAACACCTCCTGAATTTCGGGGCATAGGGCGATGGCCGACTGTTCCAATCCATTTTTGCCGGCCTTCGCTGCATCAAGCGTGGTCTCCTCTCCCAAAGGACCGTCATCATCGCCACTCCATCCTCCAAAAACCTCCGCCGTAGAGACGGCTTCCAGCGGATTAGCCAACAGGATAGGCATTCCGGTCAACAACTGGTCATCTATCCTTTTCAGATCGGTGCCAGTTCCAGTGCCAATCATAGTCCCACTGTAAACGCAGGCAGGTACATCCGCTCCGAGAGAAGCGGATAAAACAGCAAGATCGCGTAAGTCCAAGCCGCACTCCCAAAGCCGGTTTAGCAGGCGCAATGCGGCAGCGGCATCCGCTGAACCGCCGCCTATTCCAGATGCGACCGGCAACATTTTCTGCAGGCTTAACTCGGCCCCTTCTACAATACCGCAATGCGCCTTCAGCAACTCAGCGGCATCCAACACCAAGTTGTCCGTCACCGACAATCCATCGCCGAAAGGTCCGGAAATGTTCAGCGACAAACTGGCCGATGGCAATGCCGTCAACAAATCGCCCTGATCAACAAAGGCAAATATCGTCTCCAGGTCATGATATCCATCGGCACGGCGTCCGCGCACATGCAACGCAAGGTTTATTTTAGCGTAAGCTATCTCGGATAACGGTTGCATCAATTCTGGCGGGAGGCGCCGCTTAAACCTAGACTTATCTTTTCGCTGAGCCGTGTTGCATCAGCGCCCTTTGCGAGTAGCGAAGCGACGCGCCACGCATACCGCGCCTCAACCCTACGCCCATATTGCCAGTATGCGTCGCCAAGATGCTCATTGATCGTCAGGTCGTTTCCTGATCCTTTTGCAGCTTTTTCAAGATAATATATCGCATTCTTAAAATTACCAGTAAGGTAATACCCCCATCCCAATGAATCGGTAATCGCCATCGATTCAGGTGCAAGGCGGTGTGCCCGCCGCAACATTTCAAGCGCCTTATTCAGCTCTTCACCGCGCTCCAGCAAAGAATAGCCCAAATAGTTCGAGATATAGGCATTTTGCGGATTTAGCGCTTGCCCCTTTTCGAGCAAAGCCCGCGCTGCTCGCCAGTTGCCCTGTTTTTTGGTTACTGTTGCAAGTTGCAAATAATATTCCGACAAGCGCCCGGCTCCAATACGCGCTGTCTCGCCACTTTTTACAAGACGGGCAAATGTCGCGCGTGCCGCTTCAAGCTGCCCCGCGGCTTCCTGTGTTTGCCCTAACAATGCCGCAAAATCAGCTGAATTTCGTTGCGCCAAGATGCGCTGTGCCAACGATATTGCCTCCGCGTGCTGACCATCTGCGGACAGTCGCTGGATTTCGGCAATCGATGCTCGTGCCCAATATGGCGACTTGCCGCCGATAGCTGCCCGAACTAGGTGGGCGCCACCCTTTGCGCCATCTATGTCCAGTGCCCGAGCTAAAACAATTTTCGCTGCATCATTTTTTGGGGCGAGCCATTGCGCGATGCGCGCCATGGCAAGGCCTTTTTCGGGTGCTTCTTGCTCGATCAATGCACTGGCAAGGCGAGTATATAGCGCCGCGACACCTTCTTCAGGACGCAGCTTGGAAAGGCCATTGGGTTGACGTTTTGCTGTAAGATTTTGAGCGATGTCAGTTGGAATAATACCGTCGACTAATCTGCCTGCAAAATCGCCTTCGCCAGCGGCCGCCAATATCGGTGCCGCGCGCAAACGCAGATCGAGCGAATAACTTGTCTCCAGATTCAGAAAATCTGAAAGAGACGACTTTGCTTTGGAAATGTCGCCCGCTGCCAGGTTCAAATAAGCTGTTTGATCGGCAGAATAGAAACGCAGCAACGAGTTTTCCGGTTCACTTGGGAACGCATGTGCCTTTCCTTGCGCGACATTCACCCAAGACTTGAACAACGGCAGGACAAAGCTGTAGTTATTCCCGTCGGCAAGTGCCGCCAAGGACGCTTCAGCACCCTTCCAGTCCTTCTTTTGCAAGGCATCGCCAAATAGCAGGAGAGTCGCCTCGTTCGCCCCTCCTTGCAGCTCCAACGTTCTCGCTGCGCGGATAGCCTTACTGCGCTCCCCGGCCCGAATAGAACTTTCCCATAAGCCGTCCGCGATGGCCGGATCAGATGGGTTTTCACGCAAAAGAGCATAATATTTGGAAGCTGCTTTGGCATCCTCATCCGACAAATCCGCAACCCAAGCTTCGGCATAGGCCTCAATATTGCCGCTATCCGCCAGAATTGCGGATGCCGGTGTGGCAGCCGAAAGGGCAGCAATAGCTGCTAAGCCGGAGAAGCTCTTACATATTCGGGTAATTTGGACCACCGCCGCCCTCCGGTGTTACCCAGTTAATATTCTGATTGGGATCGTTGATGTCGCATGTCTTGCAATGCACGCAGTTTTGCGAGTTTATCTGGAATTTCGGCTCTTTGCCGTCCTCTTCAATCCACTCATAAACGCCCGCCGGACAATAGCGCGCGGAAGGGCCTGCAAATTCCAGGAGCTCGCTCGAAAGCTGAGTATCCGGGTCTTTCAACTGTAAATGAACTGGCTGATCTTCAGCGTGATTGGTATTCGAGAGGAACACCGACGAAAGCCTGTCGAAGCTGAATACGCCATCTGGTTTCGGATAATCAATTTTCTCCGCATCACCCTTCTTTTTGAGCGATTTATAGTCCGCATGATGCTTCATTGTGAATGGCATGCGAATACCAAAATTTTCCAACCACATATTTATGCCCGAAAGCATTGTGCCCCAGAAATTTCCATATTTTTCGACCAGAGGAAGGATATTACGAACCATTCTTAACTCTTTGTATATCCAGCTATTTTCATACCCTGTTTGGTAGCTTGATAACTCGTCATGCTCCCGTCCCGCAGCTAGCGCTTCAACCGCAGCATCCGCAGCAAGCATGCCGGATTTCATCGCCGTATGTGTGCCCTTGATACGCGGTACGTTCAAGAATCCAGCGGTACAACCGATCAATGCACCGCCCGGAAATGCCAGCTTTGGCACCGCCTGAAAACCGCCATCACTGATCGCGCGCGCGCCATATGAAATGCGCTTTCCGCCTTCGAGTATTTTTTTGATTTCAGGATGTGTTTTCCAACGCTGAAACTCTTCGAATGGTGACAAATACGGGTTGGTGTAGTTCAACCAAACTGAAAAGCCGACGGCAACTTGACCATTGGCCTGATGATACAGGAATCCGCCGCCATTGGCGTCCGTCAACGGCCAGCCCTGACCATGAATAACGCGCCCTGCCGAATGATTTTCGGGATTGATGTCCCAAAGTTCCTTAAGGCCAATACCATAGACCTGCGGTTCACAGTCGGCATCCAGTGCAAATTTTGGCTTAAGCTCTTTGGTCAGGCTTCCTCGTGCGCCTTCGCCAAAAAATGTGTATTTCGCGTGGATTTCCATCCCGCGCATGTAGTCCGCCTTGTGGCTGCCATCTGCCGCAACGCCCATGTCGCCGGTTGCAACGCCCTTCACCGACCCATCATCATTGTAAAGAATCTCTGCCGCCGCAAAGCCCGGGAATATCTCAACACCCAAATTCTCAGCCTGCTGCCCCAACCAGCGGCACATGTTACCCAGCGATCCTGTATAGGTGCCCTTGTTATGCATGAAACCGGGCGTCAGGATATGCGGCAAATTGAATTTACCGGTTTTACTCATGATCCAATGTTGATTGTCGGTCACTGGAGTTTCAGCCATGGGACACTCCTGATCACGCCAGTCGGGAATCAGTTCGTCTAGTCCTTTGGAGTCGACAACGGCACCC
>CAKZNA010000283.1 GCA_937129355.1 uncultured Sphingomonadales bacterium
GATTTCTTCCAGAGGGCGTAAATTGCCGTCATCTTCGAATAATGTAACGCCCACACCATCGTTACCAGCAATACCCGCCGCATCAGCCTGATCGCTATGGTCGCCAACCGATGCCGCGATTTGCGGGAACTCGTCCGGGGTAAGCGCGTCGCGCTCGCACAGCACGGCGGCGCGGAAAAGTGCGCTTTGCAGCTGGCGAACATTGCCCGGCCAGTCATATCCGCGCAGCAGGTTAAGCGCTTCGTCGGTAATGCCAAGACTGCGCAAACCTGGTTGACCTGCCATCCGGCCGAGGAAATGGCGGGCAAGGGCAGGGATGTCGCTGGTGCGATCCTTCAACGGCGGAATTGCAAGCTGAACAATATTCAGGCGATAGAACAGGTCTTCGCGGAATTCGCCGCTGGCAAGCTTGGCGGAAAGATCGCCGTTACATGCGGTAATCAAACGAATGTCGATACGGTAGCTATGGCCGCAACCAAGCGGCTGGATTTCATTTTCGGTAAGCAAGCGGACAAGCCGCACCTGTGTTTCCTGTGGCAGCTGGTCGATTTCATCGAGGAAAACCGTACCGCCTTCGGCCTGTTGCAGAATGCCAACGCGCCGATCAAACGCGCCGGTAAAGGCATTTTTCTCATGCCCGAATAATACGCTATCCAGCAGAGTTGGAGCCAAAGCGCCGCAATTGACTTTAAGATAGGGCATCTTCGCGCGCGGACTTGCCGCCTGAATCGCATCCGCGACCACTTCTTTACCAACTCCAGGGCCGCCTTCGATAAATATCGGCGCTTTAGAGCGTGCGGCTTTTGCTGCAATCGCTAGCGCGGTGCGAAATGCCGGAGCCGCGCCAACGATTTCTTCAAATTCGAGCGGTTGGGTAATTTTTTCAGTCAGTGGCTGCAATTCGCCAAAGCCCTTTGCTTTGTCGGTTGCAAGGCTCAGTGCAGCAATAAGGCGTTCTGCGGCGACAGGCTTAATAATATAATCCGACGCACCGGCCCGCATCGCTTCAATCGCGCTCTCGTTAGAACCCATCGCCGTCATCAGAAGGATAGGTAGCGCGGGGCGCCGTGATTTAAGTTCGCTGATCAAATGTGCGCTGTCAGAGCCCGGAACCCATTGATCCAGAAGGATTGCATCCAGCATCATGCCGTCTTGCGTACCGAGCATTGCGATCGCGGTTTCCGCATCTCGCGCGAAAATTGTACGCCAACCGGCACGCCCGGCAATGGCCGCAACAAGCCTGCATTGTGCAGGCTCGTCATCGACAAGCATCAGCAATCTGGTGTCCTGTTCGGCCATTCATGTTTCCATTACGGGTTACTTCGAATGGGTGTGGTATCAAAAAGGGGTAAAGAGGCGATTAAGCACAGTGAGAAAAATCTTTGTGGCTTCGGCTTGAGCAAATGTTACTGCGCGGTTAAGGCGTGCAGGAAAATATGATTCCAACGGAGGCAACATGGCAGAGCAACAGGATATGGGCGCGGCAGAGCAAAGCTATTCAGGCTTTATCAAACTGCTGAAATGGGGAACCGTTCTCTCGGTTGCCGTAACATTCATCGTCGTTTTGATAATCGCCAGCTAACGTGACAAAAATTGCTGTCTTAAAAGAAACCGCTGCGGGCGAAACCCGTGTTGCGGCTTCGCCGGAAACGGTAAAGAAGTTTATTGGCCTTGGCGCCGAAGTGGCCGTAGAGAAGGGCGCGGGCGAGAATGCGTCGGTTTCTGATGCGGATTATAAGGAAGCCGGTGCGAGCGTTGGCGCGAAAGCGGCGGCTCTAAAGGGCGCTGACATTATCCTTGGCGTGCAGGGGCCTGATCCGAAGGCACTCAAAGGCATGGCGAAGGGCGCATGGATTGTCGCCGGACTCGATCCTTTCGGGCAGCGCAAGCGTGTCGATGCGTATGCTAAGCTGGGCGTAGAGGCGCTGGCGATGGAATTCATGCCCCGGATCACCCGCGCGCAATCGATGGATATCTTATCATCGCAGTCCAACCTGTCGGGTTATAAGGCTGTGATTGAGTGCGCGAGCACATATGGCAAAGCCTTTCCTATGATGATGACAGCAGCAGGCCGGATTGATGCCGCGCGCTGCTTTGTTATGGGCGTGGGCGTGGCCGGATTGCAGGCAATTGCCACGGCACGGCGGTTGGGCGCGCAGGTTTCGGCGACCGATGTGCGTCCTGAAACCGCAGAGCAGATTGAAAGCCTTGGCGCGAAGCCGGTCTTTGACGATGATTTGGCCTCCGATGGTGAAGGCGGTTATGCGAAAGAGCTGACCAAGGAACAGCAGGCGAAGCAGGCCGAACTGGTAACCTCACATATCTCAAAGCAGGATATCGTGATCACAACCGCGCTTATCCCCGGACGTCCGGCACCCAAGCTGATTAGCGATGCACAGATCAAGAGCATGAAGGCCGGCAGTGTGATTTTCGACCTTGCAGTGGCGCAAGGCGGCAATGTTGCCGGATCGAAGCCCGATGAGCTTGTGGTAAAGCATGGCGTAAAGATTATCGGCTTCAGCAATACACCCGCGCATCTGGCCGCCGATGCCAGCGCACTGTTTAGCCGCAACCTGTATAACTTCCTCTCCGCCTATTGGGACAAGGATGCGGATAAGCCTGTGCTTCCCGATGATGATGAAGTGACGATCGGGATCAGGCTTACCAAAGATGGTAAGGTTGTGAATGAGCGACTGACCGAAAAATAGGAATTCGAAAAATGGACTTTATATCAATTCTTTCCATCTTCGTGATGGCCTGTTTTGTCGGCTATTATGTCGTCTGGTCGGTCACGCCCGCATTGCATACGCCCCTTATGGCGGTGACCAATGCGATTAGCTCGGTGATTATTGTCGGCGCGTTGATCGCGGCGGCGGCATCGGGGGCACCTGCGGCAAAATGGCTGGGGCTGCTCGGCGTGGTTCTGGCGTCTGTGAACATCTTTGGCGGCTTTGCTGTCACGGAGCGTATGCTCGCCATGTATAAGAAAAAGGAGCGCAAATAATGAGCGCTTCTCTCAATGCCCAAACCGGCGTCACCCCGGACTTGATCCGGGGTCCAGTGGATTTTGAACATACGCCACTAAGCCGGAACTGGATTCCGGCTTTCGCCGGAATGACGAAATTTGTTTTGATCGCCTTATTTGCAACGCTGGCTTTACCAATGCCAGCCTACGCTGCGGGAAGCGGCGCGAATGTAACACCGGCCTGGGCGATGATTGCCTATCTGGTGTCTGGCGTGCTCTTCATTCTCGCATTGCGCGGGCTTTCGTCGCCTGCATCATCGCGGCGCGGCAATCGTTTCGGCATGATTGGTATGTTGATTGCGGTCGTAACAACGCTTGTTACGCATGATGTAGCAAGCCTACCTGAAATATTGGGTGCGGTCGCTATCGGCGGTATCGTTGGTTTCGTCATAGCGCGCAAAATCGCGATGACGGATATGCCGCAGCTTGTTGCGGCTTTCCACAGCCTCGTTGGTTTGGCGGCGGTGTTGGTTGGTGTTGCAGCTTATTTGAACCCCGGTGCTTTCGGAATCGTTGATGCTGCGGGCGAGATCTTGACCGTCAGCCGTATCGAACTCGGCCTTGGCGTCGCTATCGGCGCGATTACCTTCTCGGGTTCGGTCATTGCCTTCCTGAAGCTTGCTGGCAAAATGTCAGGCGCGCCGATTATGCTGCCCGGGCGACATGTCATCAATCTGGGCGTATTGGCGGCTATTATCGGCCTTACGGGTTATTTCTCGGTCATGCCGACTGCCGACAGCCAGACTATCTTCTGGATCATTGTTGGTTTGGCATTCTTGATCGGTTTCCTGCTTATCATCCCGATTGGCGGGGCGGATATGCCCGTCGTGGTATCTATGCTGAACAGCTATTCCGGTTGGGCAGCCGCGGCGATGGGCTTCACGCTCGGCAATACGGCGATGATTATTACCGGCGCGCTGGTGGGTTCATCCGGCGCAATTCTTTCCTACATCATGTGCAAGGCCATGAACCGCAGCTTCATTAGCGTGATTGCGGGCGGCTTTGGCGCAGATAGCTCCGGCGGCGGAGATGCCAACAAGGTTGAGCGCCCATGGAAAGCGGGCAGCGCCGATGATGCCGCCTATATGATGAGCCAGGCCGAAAATGTGATCATCATCCCGGGATATGGCATGGCGGTGGCGCAGGCGCAGCATGCGCTGCGTGAAATGTCTGACATCCTGAAAGAGCAGGGCGTCAATGTGAAATATGCCATTCACCCCGTGGCCGGACGTATGCCGGGCCATATGAATGTGCTGCTCGCCGAGGCCAATGTGCCATATGATGAAGTGTTTGAGCTAGAAGATATCAACAGTGATTTCGCGCAAGCTGACGTCGCCTTTATTATTGGCGCTAACGACGTGGTGAACCCGGCGGCCAAGACCGACAAATCATCGCCAATTTATGGCATGCCGGTATTTGATGTTGATAAAGCCAAGACGATTTTCTTCATCAAACGGTCGATGGGCGGCGTTGGCTATGCGGGTGTAGATAATGATGTCTTCTATATGGACCAGACAATGATGTTGCTGTCCGATGCGAAGAAGATGGTTGAGGGTATCGTAAAGGCCTTGCAGCATTAGCGCTTTTATGGTCTGACCTTGTTAAGGGGCGGATAGAAAAGCGTAACACGAGGAAAATAATGCGCAAAATCGGCCTTATCGGCGGCATGAGCTGGCATTCTACGGCTAGCTACTATCGGCGTATCAACAAACATGTGCAGCAGCGCCATGGCAGCATGGCAAGCGCACCGATGCTTATCGAGAATCTGAATTTCGCCGATGTCGGCCGATGTGAAAGCGATGAGGATTGGGCGAAAGCGAGCAAAATCCTGACTAAGTCGGCAAAACGGCTCGAACGCGCGGGTGCAACCGCCATCTTCATTGCAGCCAATTCGATGTACAAGACTTATGATGAAATGTCAGAGGCGTTGAAAATTCCCGTCATACATATTGCCGATAGCGTTGGTGAGCGCATGAAGGCTGACGGAATTACAAAAGCGTCCATTTTGGGCACGCGGCAGGTTATGACCGAAGGCTTTTACCGCAAGCGCCTTGTTGGCCATGGGGTTAGCCTTTCGCCGCCAGATCAAACCCAAGTGAGCGGTATAAACCGGATCATCTATCAAGAATTGATGGTGGGAAAGGTAACGCGCGATTCAGAGCGTGTTTTGAAGACTATCATCACCAATATTGCGAAGGAAGATGTACAGGCCATTGTGCTAGGCTGCACAGAGCTTGAGATGATTGTTACGGACGCAAATATACTCCCGATCTATAACGGCGCGCGTATCCATGCAGAGGCAGCTGTCGATTGGATTTTTGGTGAAGATGAATAGCATCTTGGCAATTGCCGCGATGTGATGCATATCCCGCCAATGAGGGAAAAAATCACAATGGTCGCCGCAGCCGCTATGCTGGCTGCAACTTCGCCGATATCGGCAAAAACAATTTCAGTTGAAGCGGGCGCAGATGCGCAGGAACGGTTGCAAGAAGCGCTTATTCTTGCCGAGCCGGGCGATGTCGTTGCGCTTGGTAAGGGCAAGTTTATACTTACCGACGGGCTTTCGCTGGATGTCGATAAGGTCACCGTGAAAGGCGAGGGGATTGGCAACAGCATTCTCGATTTCACCGGCCAACTTGGTTCAGGCGAGGGCTTCTTGATCACGTCAGATGATGTGGTGCTACGTGACTTTGCCGTCGAAAACACCAAAGGCGATGGCATCAAATCGAAAGGTGCCGACCGGATCGTCTATCACAAGCTCCGCGTTGAATGGACCGGCGGGCCCAAAGCAACCAATGGCGCTTACGGTATCTATCCTGTCGAAAGCAGCGATGTGCTGGTCGATAGCGTGCTGGTGCGCGGTGCATCGGATGCCGGTGTTTATGTCGGGCAATCAAAAAATATTATCGTGCGCAACTCGCTGGCGATTGAAAATGTCGCCGGGATAGAGATTGAAAATAGCTATGATGCCGATGTGCATGATAATATCGCATGGAAGAATACTGGCGGTATTCTGGTCTTTGACCTGCCTGACCTACCGCAGATGGGCGGTAAAAATGTTCGGGTATTTTCGAATATCGTGATCGACAATATGACGCCCAACTTTGCGCCAGAAGGTAATATCGTAGCGAACGTTCCAACGGGAACCGGCGTGATGGTAATGGCCAACAGCAATATCCAGATTTTTGACAATGTGCTTGGCGATAATGGCACATCCAATATCCTGATCGTCGGATATCGCGAGGGCACGGATGATCCCAATTATAACCCGCTGACCAAAGATGTCGCGATGTGGGAAAATCAGCATATGCGCGCCGGATGGGCGCCCGATTTTCCGGGCGGCAAAGAAATTGCCGCTGCATTGGGCGGATCGCTTCCGCCGATATTTTGGGATGGGTCCGGCGGTAAGGAATATACGCCCTATGTTGGCGACAATGCTCCGGCTATTTCGCTTGGCGTAAGCGATATTAAAGCGGAACTTTCGACCGCGAAGCCAGCACAGATTGAACCGGGGCAGAAAAAACCGGCGAAGCTTCCGGCGATTAAAATGCCCGAAAGCATGGAAGCTGTGATCGGCTAATGCGTTTGCTATTCCTGGTTCTTGCCTGCTTCGGCTTGGCCACTGCGTTGATTGCAAAAAATGGGCCAGAGATAGGTCAAGCGGCGATTTTGGAAGAGGGGCTTCCGCGTCAACTTTCCGATTTTGGCTTCTTTGATGGTGCAGCGGACAAACCCAACAAGGCGCTCATTCCCTATTCGCTCCGCAATCCGCTTTTTTCGGACTATGCGGAAAAACAGCGGTTCATATATTTGCCCGAAGACGGTCTTGTGTCGGTAGGACCAACTGGGAAAGTTGACTTTCCGGTGGGAAGCGCGCTGATAAAAAGCTTTGGCTATGCCCGCGAAGACGGCGGCTTAAACATTCTTGAAACGCGTCTGTTGTTGCTCCGCAAGTCTGGCTGGATTGCATTGCCCTATGTCTGGCGGGCCGACGGTAGCGATGCCGACCTGAAAATCGGCGGCAAGCGTATCCCCGTTTCGTTTACGACACCGCGCGGAAAGAATCTGGAGATCAGCTATTCCGTCCCGAACAAAAATCAATGCAAGCAATGCCATTCATCCAAAGATCGCCTGGAACCCATTGGTCCTGTCTGGCCGGATATGATTTTCGACAGCGAGGCGGCTAAAAAGAAGATTGCCGAACGGACAATGTTTCCGCGCAATGGGTTATTCAGTCGAGCGAAATGGGATGACCCTGCATCGGGCAATATAAAACAGCGCGCCAGCGCGTATCTCGCTGCGAACTGTGCACATTGCCATAGCCGAGACGGTTCTGCCAGCAATAGCGGGCTATTCTATGATGACAGCATCGGCTTCTACCGCGCCTCAGGTTATTTGAAGCGACCGGTGGCTGCGGGCAGGGGGAGCGGAGGACGAGACTTCGTTATTGATCCGGGCCATCCGGAAAAATCAATCTTGATCCACCGGATGAAAAGCCTCGACCCAGGCGTCGCCATGCCGGAACTCGGCCGCGCAACCGTTCATGATGAGGGTGTGGAGCTGCTTGAAGAATGGATCAGGCAGATGCCTGCACCCGGCGCAGGCTAGTGCCGCATTTCGCGGCGCAGCTCGTAATTATCACCCGTCCAGCTTCCAAAAACTTCTTTGATTGACGGATGATCAACTGGTCCTTCTTCGCGATCGGAAAGCAGGTTTTGCTGGCTGACATAGGCAACATAACTGCTTTCGCCATTCTCCGCGAACAGGTGGTAAAAGGGTTGATCCTTGGCAGGACGCACTTCTTCGGGGATGGAATTATACCATTCCTCGCTATTGTCGAATACTGGGTCGATATCAAAAACCACACCGCGAAATTCGAAGATGCGGTGGCGCACAACATCGCCGATTGAAAAATCGGCCTGCGCGATATTGGGAGCTTTCGGATTCTCTGCCATGTCTAGTATATCGGGCTTACTGCGGCGCAAATCAACCTTAGGCTTGGCAAGCGAGCAAACATTCGCTAATCGCCGCGCTTTCCGTGCATCAGCAAACTGTCGTTAATGGCAGTGGAGACCAGCTGGCGGCGTATGCGGAGAGGTGCCAGAGTGGTCGAATGGGGCGGTCTCGAAAACCGTTGAGCTAGTAATAGTTCCCAGGGTTCGAATCCCTGTCTCTCCGCCAGCCATTTAGAAAATGGCTAAAAAACAACCTGTTGCAAAAGCAGGTTGTTCTCCGACTCGTTTTTTGCCATACATTTTGGCGATTGTCAGACCAAGGATGTCTGACAGTGCTCTGTGCTACCGAGGGAAATGTATCGGTAGGGCCAGTCCAAACGATGGTGGGACTGACAAGCCGGACCATACCGCAATGAGCGGGAGATATGGGCCACACCTGTGCCGACGCAACGGTATCTTTCATTTCAAGATGAGAGTGCCTGCGTCGATTAAATCACAGCTTGGCCTTAGCGAAATCTCTCGTTCTCTTAGAACATATTCGAAATCTGAGGCCAGAATTAGCGCGGCTCATGCTGCTGCGCGGCTAAAAAGGATATGGAGTATGCTACAGAACACAGAGTTTTCTCGCGAAATTGGATTGCAAATCATCAATGAGATGTTTGTTGATATACAGAGCAAGGTGGATCGGCAGGCATTTGACGAAAGACTGCCAAACATAGACCCCGATTATCAGGCCTTTCGAGCAGATGAACGAATTGCCTTGCTTGAGGATCAAAACTGTTCAGAAAACTTCAACTTCATTGCTGATCGAATGATAAACAACCGATTGTTGAAACGGGGGAAGCCCCCAACATGGGTATCAGATGACGATAGAGGCTTTTTGCGAGAAGGAGTCCGGCGAGCTCAAATCGAAGAACAGAAACTTGTAAAATACCGCTTGTATGAAAAAGTCCTCCCGTATGAGCCTGAAGATGACATGCTGTCCCGTGCAGATAATTTCATCAAGGCAAATTCCTATGATCTGTCACGTAACCCGAAAATCGAATATGGTGTAACTCTTGGAACGGCAATCAAGGAGCATTTGCGTGAAGGAAACGACCGCTGGACTGAAAAAACAACTAAAGATTTTAGCCGCAAACTAGGCTTTCTCACTCAACTACTCGGCGAAGATTGTCCTCTGGAAATAATCGACTCAAAGACGATGCGCTTTTTCCGCGATCAGCTTATTGGGCTTCACAAAAACCATGTTAACATGACGGGGCAATCAATCGCTCAGAAGCAGACGTCGAACGAGAAATTCCGAATATCCAGAAAAACCGCAGCTAACATTTTTTCTCGATGCAGAGCATTTTTCAACTGGGCCGCAAACTGCCAAGGCTACATCACTGAAAGTCCGGCCGCGAATGTATCTTTTCCGTTCAATCACAAGGATAAAACTCGGCCTAGGTATCCCTGGCAGAAACAGCAGTTGGAGCAGCTATTTAGTTCTCCGCTATATGTCGGGTGCAAATCAAAATGCCGCAGGCACGAAGCTGGTAAACTGGTTTTACGAGATGGATACTATTGGCTTCCTCTTTGGGCATACTATTCCGGTGCAAGAGCCGGGGAGCTTATCCAGCTACACCATTCGGACATCGACTTAGATCATGATATTCCGCATATCAAAATCACGGAAGAAGGCAGTGGATCAATCGGCAGCAACAGTTACAAGCATGTCAAATCCACGGCGGCAGAGCGAACCATACCTATACACCCCGATCTCATTGATCTCGGATTCTTGGAGTTCTTAAAAACTCGCCGACGCAAGAACGCTGTCAGGGTTTTTCCAGAAATTAAGTTTGGGAAAGATGGGCAGGCTTCAACAGTGTTTTCCAAATGGTTTGGAAGATACCGCCGACATTTAGGTATTTCTGATACTAGAACAGTATTCCATAGTTTCCGACATAGTGCCGAGGATGCCTTTAGAAACGCTACCCAGCCGCAATATGTCATTGATGCAATAATCGGCCATTCTGATGGCAAGACAAGTTCAGTTTATGGTGAGGGAATAAACCTTCAACGCAGATATGATGCCGTCTGCGCCATGGTGCTTCCGGTCAGGGTGCCAGAATTCTGGAATTCATTAAATGTGGGAGGCGAATGATGGCGAAACAACAAACAAAAACTGTCGTACAAACGGATAAGATTTTTCGTGCAGCAATAGCTGAAGGAGTATCGGCAACACAGGCGCGCACGCTAGCAGAGTGTTTGTATTGGTCCCAACACGCTCGACTTAAAATTGATGGCCAGAGAGCGCTCTATAAGACCGGTCCGGAGTTATCCGAAAAACTCGGCCTCACGGCACGCACGATCAATAGACACCTGAAGCAATTGAACGAAGAAGGCTTTTGGCGCATCGAATATCGGCCTAGACCGCGACATCCTTCCCCGGTCACTTGGTTAGTGATCACTGAACGCTCGGAGGTGTTGTTGGCTAACGCGAAAGCAGATCGCAAGGGAAGGGTGCGCCATCGAACATCGGATCGTGCGGAGCGGAGACAATCAGAAGTAGGAACATGTGACACTCGAATGTCGCATTATGATACCACTTACAGAGAAACATGCATACGAAACGACAGAGAAGAGAATTCATTCGTTAGCGACAGAGAGACAGGAACGAATGAACTTTCCGTAATTGAAGATGATAGGATTAAGGCTCCTAGATATGTTGGTGCTACAAGAGAGTTAGAAAGATTTGTAGAAGCGATCTCAAGTGCCCTTGCTGTTCAAGGGCTTCCGTCCTGGGATACAGTTAGTCGTTATACAT
>CAKZNA010000284.1 GCA_937129355.1 uncultured Sphingomonadales bacterium
GCAATATGTCGATCGCGGAAAATACTGTGCTATAGTCATTGCAGTCACAGCGCACGAGCGCGAAGATCTGACCGGCTCCAAAACTGACTTTCTTGCGCCGACGGTCGATTATTTCTTCAGCTCTTGGCTCTCCAAACAGCAACCAATATTGGATTCTTTTTTCGATCCATATCAACCGAACCTGCGCGGCGGTGTCTGTTTGTTTATCAGACATCCTCGCTATCCCGCTGGGGCTTTGCAGGATGGACTATATCATGACCCGGGTCAGAAGTGGATGAGCGTAGGCCGCGATCAGCCCAAGCTTGCAAGTCTTCCACGGCATAGATGACGCGCCCGCCGACTTTCCGGTAAGTGGGGCCAGTTCCATAGGTTCGGTGCTTTTCTAGTGTGCGACCGGAAAGCGAGAGAAAACGAGCCGCTTCAGGCGTTGTAAGGAAGCGCGGCGGCGTTTGATTGACGGACATATTGGCCTCTTGCGTAAGCTGGATGACAAGAGGCGAGGATGGCGAAGTTTTGAGGGTATAAGGAAGGGATGGTTATAGGGGGGCTAGCAAACGTCCCCCTATCATGCTCCAGCGAGGGCTGGCCCGCTGGAGGGATTTAGAAGCTGGCGATATCCTTCGTCGGACAGATATTTTCCGCGTTTGAGTAACCGCCGCATATGGGCACGTTCGCTGCTATCAGACCAAGAACGCAAGGATATGGTTTCGTCGTAGAGAATTTCGGCAACAGAACGCTTGCTGGCACCGGATTTCTCTGAATCGATAAGCTGCAATGCGGCGGATAGCCGCGTCCGTTGCTGCTCGGTCAGCCGGTAGGGAGAAGGATAAGCGCCAGCAGTCTTGCCCTCAATGTGACGCCAGAATCTATAGGCTGCTTTGAGTTTGAGCGTGGTATCGCAGCACATCGGGACAACGATCTGATATTCTTCGCCGCCAGTCTTTTTCCAGATCACATAATGATTGCCATCCTTGTCTGCCAAAAGAATGTTGCGGAATGTCGTGCCATGATGTTCTTCTTCAATATTTTGAAGCTCAATCTCTGGTCCGCGAATTTCAACGCTTATGGGATTATATTTATTATCCCAAAGGGCTTTGGCTTCGCTCGCTTTGAGGCTCGGGTCGAAAGCCACGCAAAGCCCCCAACGCGCGGCGACTTCCTTCAAAATAGCTTCATCGCTTCCGGCACGTTTATAGTTGGCGATATATGCAGGGTTACGCCGCAAGAATTCTTGCGCGAAATCCGGCCTTTCATACCCGCGAAATTGGTCACCATAATTTGGTGAGCGCCAATCATTGGTAGTTCCCATGACGAAACTCCTCGAATTGAGCGAAAGCTGATGAAGGAAATGACTGTGCTGTGAGCGCCTTCGGGCAGCTTTGTCTCAAACAACACCAGCAATGCTGACACTATTTGTAGAAAAAATCAAGATTCTACCAGAATACCGTAGCGTCAATAGGTTACAATAGTGTGCTTACACTAAGCAGTTCAGCCCTTTTTAAGCAATTGTGCATAGCCCGACTGCGATACCCACTTTGCGCGTTCCAAGTGGCTTGCATGCATCGCTTTCGCTTTCGACTCGTCCTCATGCGCGTCAATTCCAAAGATTATCGATACAATCTCTTTCCAGTCTGCATTCTCTTTATCCGCGTCCAACAATCGCAAATAGTCGGTGAGATGATTTTCATCATACTCCGTCAGCGTTTTTTAATCCGGAGGACTCATCTGAAATGTGCGATCTTCCACTTTTTGTTCCCAAACCTAATTGAAACGCTGGCCTTCTTAAAAGACGCAAACAGTTTCCACTCCCTGCGCACTGCATAGCAATATTGACCAAAGCAGCAAGATCACGATCTTGCCGCGTATTATAATACGTAGCATGAAAATGCGCGATTGTCTCAAATTATGTCATGGATATTCGCGTGATACTAGGGACTAATACCCGCCGCTACAGGAAGAAACGCGAGTTGAGTCAGGAAGCTCTGGCCATCAAAATCGGTGCCGACCGCGCATATGTTAGCGCGATTGAGCGCGGCTTGCAGAATATGACGATTGTCAGAATCGCAGAACTCGCAATCGCGCTTGATGTAGATGTTGTGGAATTGCTTCAAAAATAAAAAAAGCCCCGCCCGAACGGGTCGGGCGAGGCTGATATTTGGCGAACTTATTCGCCGCTGGCCTTGCGGGCGCGTGACCAGATGAGATTGTAGGTCTTGCCATCTTCATCGTCGAACAGATTTGCGAAAATGGGTGCAGTGAAGCTGGGATCGTCGAGTTTAACCGACAGATATGGACGGTCGTCTTTCGAGGTCTTGGTCCAGGCGGCTCCGATTTCTGCGCGGCCGACAAAGACCCGGTGTGACGGTGCATTTTCATTGTCGCCTGCTTCTTCGGGAACGATGCGGACGTTCTTGGTCTGAACGCTCATCGTGACGATTTCGCCTTTGTAGCTTTCGCCTGACTTTGTGAATGATCCGATATTTGCCATTGTATTTCTCCTTGAGTTTATATCGATCCCGCGCTCATCGCGGTCTCGATGGCTGGTTCAAAGGCCGGGATATGGACTGCTGCACCCGCAAGGCCGCAGCGCAGCGAAGGACGCTGGACACGGCCATTTCTTGTTTCCGCGAGGAATGCTTGCAAGCAAGCAGGGGAAGAAATTGGCGGGGCCAGCGTTGCAGCAAAGGCACTAAGGCGAAGCCGGTTCCGGCCTACCAAGCCATTTGGAGAGACCGTGCTGGGCGCGGATTAGTGAAGCCTGCTTATAGGAGAAACTGGCCAATATTGCTGCCCGAACAAATGCTAGAAAGCGGTTTTAGGGCGAGACAAGTTGACGTGGACTCAAATCCTAATTTCCCGCGTTCCCGATAACAATGATGAAAATGCCTCATCCGCTTTTTTTGATTGCACGCAGGTCGTAAGCTGCCGCCAATGCTCAACAAAGTCCGTCAGATTGATGGTGCATCTCGCCGCCCAGCCAGTGCCAGACATCAGTCTGTTCGATGATGAAGATGGATGGCGATACATTTTCAAGGTCGCGCGCTCGTTAGATCAGCAATATGTCACGCCAAATGCCCCGCCCGAGCCGTTC
>CAKZNA010000285.1 GCA_937129355.1 uncultured Sphingomonadales bacterium
TATTTGCTTGTCGTCCAGCGCTGTCCGGGTAAATACAATGCTGTTGAGAATAGGAGATAACAGCAAAGAAATGATCGTGTCCGCATCGACATCGGGATGAAGTTCACCGCGCTGCTTGGCATTCTGGATCGGTTGGCGAAAAGTCTCCAGTATTGGCAGCCAATTTAACATCATCTGTTCGTGAAAATCCTGATTATCTGTTATGGCCATCATTCGGTTCATGGCAAGTTCCACAGGGTCATTCAGAAAATCACGCATGGCATAGGCTGTCCGTCGTAAATCCTCTTTCCAGTCGCCGGTAAATTCTACCGTCAGGCTGGAAACATGGTCGGCAAGCGCCTCCGCGATCAAGGCGCCGCGATCTGGCCAGCGCCGGAATATAGTAGTGCGGTGGACACCCGAGCGAGCGACCACTTCCTGTATTTCAAAGTCCAGCTTGCCCTCGCCAATGAGATCAAGAACAGCGGCGGCAACCGCCTGACGATTTTTCTCGGTGCGCCCACCAGGCCGTTTAAGTTTGCTTTTCATCGCCCCATCACCTTCATAGATGGTCATGTCTTTGGCGTTGGCATAATGTCATTGCAAGGGGTAACGCCCAATGTTTCTACACAGGCTGGTCAGGAACTTTTGCGATGGCCTTAATCTCCACCAGCGTCTCGGGATAGCCCAGCGCAGCAACGCCAACAGCGGTCCATGTCGGAAGTGTGCCACCAAGAAAGCGTGCCTTTGCTTTCATGAAAGCTTCCATATGGTTGGGATAGTCAACGTGAAAGGAGGTCAATTCGACCAGATCAGAAATCTTGCAGCCTTCCGCCTCCAATAGCTTGCCGAGCGAAGCAAATGCCAAGTCAAATTGCTGTTCCGGGTCGTCAGGAGTGCTCCCATCTTCGGCAACCCCAACTTGGCCTGAACAAAATAATAGACCGGACGCTTTAACCGATTGAGAGAAGCCATAACTGTTCGCATCAATTGTATCTGACATGCTTATCTCCTTTAAATGCATCATATGTTGCGTTATAATTGACAGTTGTCCTTGCATATGTCAACCATTGGGAGAACATGGCGTGTCTTAAGCATGCGTCAAGCCAGCGAGGAAATTGTAGCAATGACGAGTGACGCCAGCTTCGATTATATCATCATTGGAGCGGGTTCGGCTGGTTGTGTTCTCGCCAACCGGTTGTCAGCCAATCCGCAGAACAAAGTCCTTCTTTTGGAGGCAGGGGAGAAGGATTCCAGTCCCTGGATTCACATTCCGGCGGGATTTCTTCCAATGATGCAAAAGGGCATGTTTAGTTGGCACTATCAGACGGCTCCCCAAAAGCATCTCGATGGTCGTATTCTACCTGATGCGCGCGGCAAGGTTCTGGGTGGTAGCAGTTCAATCAATGGCATGTGCTACAGTCGCGGCGCGCCGGAAATATTTGATGGGTGGGCGCGCGAAGGTAATCAGGGCTGGTGTTATGCCGATGTGCTTCCCTATTTCAAAAAAGCCGAAGGAAATGTTGAAGGCGAAAGTGAATTTCATGGAGGCAGCGGCCCGCTCAGCGTTACGCGGGCGGAGATTGACAATCCGGCGCAATTAGCCTGGTTCAAGGCGGCTCAGGAAGCGGGATTCCCTTATAGTGATGACCATAATGGCGCAAAACCGGAAGGCTTTGGTCCTTCCGACCGAACCATCAAAGGCGGACGAAGGATAAGCACGGCGGTCGCTTACCTGAAACCGGCGCGTAAGCGATCAAACCTAACGGTGCTGACAGGCGCTTTCGCAACCAAATTACTGTTTGAAGGCAAACGTGTTGTCGGTATTGAATTCCAGCATGAAGGGGCGAACAAGAGGGTTTATGCTGATCGTGAAATTATTTCTTCCGGAGGTACGTTCCAATCCCCGCAGCTTCTGATGTTATCGGGTATCGGTGACGCGGATCATTTGCGTTCTCTCGGTATTGAGCCGCGAAATGATCTGAAAGGCGTGGGACAAAATCTGCACGATCATGTTGGCACACAGGTGCAGGTCGCTTGCCCGGAACCCGTTACTGACTATAAATATTTTAGCAGTCCGCTCGCCATGATCAGCGCCGGTTTTCGCTACCTGTTTTCCCGGCGCGGGCCGATAGGTGGCAATGGAACGGATGCTGTAGCCTATTTGCGATCACATGCGACAGGTCATAACGAACTAGACCTTAAATACTATTTCATGCCGATCATGTCCGATCCGAAAGGCGGACTTCGGAAAGAACATGGCATCTCCAATCTTGTCATCTTGACCCGTCCCGAAAGCCGCGGTGAACTGAAACTGCAATCATCCGATCCCATGACGCCGCCGGTCATCGATGCAAATTATCTCGCGCACGAACGGGATCGTGAAGCCCTGAGAAACGGCTTGCGTATCGCTCGCGATATTATGTCCCATGATGCCTATAGCCCGTATCGGGGCCGCGAAATAACTCCCGGACCCGGTGTTCAGGATGATGATGCACTTAATGCATATTTCCGAGATACGGTTGGCGTAAACTATGAAGCCGTGGGGACGTGCCGCATGGGGAATGATGACATGGCGGTGGTAGATGACAGATTGCGGGTTCGCGGCATGGAGGGGCTAAGGGTGGTCGATGGATCGGTTATGCCGAGAATTTCCACCGGTGACCCCAATGCCTCAATCATTATGATCGCTGAAAAAGCAGCGGACATGATACTAAGTTCGGAGATAAATTAGGGACGTTCACAGAACATGGCCGACGTAAAGATGCTTGCCGGAAGAGCCGCTTCTATAGGTATTGTTAGACTAAAGCGGCACGCGAAGGCAGGCTTTGCTAAAGTTGGCGAATGAAGCGCAAATTCAGAGCTAATCCCGCCTGGTGCCGTCAGTCTAATCGCTACTTTGCTCCGATTGGCCCAAGAGACCCTTTCCCAGAGCTGGTTCAAGCCACGAGATTTGCCACTCAACCAATGCGGCTGAGCGTGCGGCTTTGTAGCTTTGGCGATTGATTAGGCGGCGTTGCGAGATGAAGTGATTGTGAACATTTGCGAACTTTTGCAGTGATTTCATCCGGCAGAACCGTTGTATAACACGTCCTTTTCGCCGGAACGGAAGATGGCTGTTTTCCACTCGATTGTTCTTCAATCTACCCGCCTCACGCCGATTTTCGTTGCCCAGTTCACCCATAACAGTGAGGTAGGACTTGAGGCCAGATCATTGATTTTCTCTGTGACCGGAACGGCCGAGAAGAATGTCCGCTTTCAGCCGCTAAAAAATTGGAGACCTACGTCGGACACTAGGGCGCTAAGCTGTCATTCTCGCATAGTTCCAATTGCCATCATCAGAATTTCAATCTGGTTAGTTTGATCAACCAACCCATCCAGCAACTTCACGACATCAGTTTGATCGATTCCTCTACTTTGACCACGAACAGCCAGTTCATGGGCATCTTCTAATCGCGCTGTCAGCAGAGCAAACAGCCCTGATCGTGCTTTTGAGGATCGATCTCATCCAAATTTATCATGCACCAAACAACGCTCATCTGGAGCAGGAAGTCCACCCGCATCTTTTCAAAATTCTTGGTTTCACGACTGGACTTCTGTTTTGTTCGGACCATTGTTGTTTCGGGTGAACGAGTTTCGCAACGCTGCATGTTTTGGAAAAACTTGCGGCTTGGGGTGGTGGAAGCGCTGGATGGACCAGCGTCAAAGCCGGAGACCCCAAATGACAAAAGCCAAATCCACAACCAAAGCCGAGCAGGTAGGGCAATTGCTCTCCAGAAAGAACGGCGCGAGCCTTGAAGACATTTGCAAGACAACAAGATGGAAGCCGCATAGTGCTCGCGCCTTTCTATCGGGCCTGCGCAAAAGAGGCTTTGTGATCGCGCGAGAACAAGATGCCTCAAAGGTCAGCCGGTACAGGATTACCGCCAAACCGGAGGCGCAATCGTGAATAACCTCAAGCAACAACTGGTAGAACTTGAGAAAATGCCGCTAACCAAGCTCCGTTCGCGTTGGCGCGAAATTATGCGAATACCAGCGCCAGATGTCGGCCCTGATCCAATGCGCAGAGCAATCGCCAATCGCTTGCAGGAACGCGTTCACGGCAAGCTATCGCTCGTTATGCACAAGAAGATCGAAAGCCTTGGCCGTGAACTTGAACGCCGCGGAGCAATCGGAACTGCATCGTCAACGCTCAAGCCAGGCACAAGACTTACTCGCTCATGGCATGGTGTGGTTCATCAGGTACTGGTCTGTGACGACGGCTTCGAACATGAAGGCCGCCGTTATCGAAGCCTCTCGCAGATCGCGCGGGCCATCACGGGCGCGCATTGGTCCGGCCCACGGTTCTTTGGACTGGTCAGCAGGTCGAAGAGTAATGCCTGAAACGCCGCACAAGCGCTGCGCCATCTATACGCGCAAATCGACCGAAGAGGGCCTGAATCAGGATTTCAACAGCCTTGATGCGCAGCGAGAGGCATGCGCGGCGTTTATTCTCAGCCAGGCTGGCGAAGGATGGGAATTGAGTGATGAGCAGTATGACGACGGCGGCTGGTCTGGCGGCAAGATGGACCGCCCTGCGCTTCAGCAGATTCTGGCTGACATCACGGCAGGCAAGGTTGATATCATTGTCGTCTATAAGGTCGATCGGTTAACCCGGTCATTGGCTGACTTTGCCAAGATCGTTGAGATACTGGACAATAATGAAGCATCATTTGTCAGTGTCACACAAGCCTTCAATACTACAAACAGTATGGGACGCCTCACACTTAACGTGCTCTTGTCCTTCGCGCAGTTCGAACGAGAGGTAACCAGCGAACGCATCCGCGACAAAATCGCTGCTTCCAAGAAGAAGGGCATGTGGATGGGTGGAGCGGTTCCCCATGGCTTCAGAGTTGAAGATCGCAAGCTGCTAGAGAATGAGGAAGAAGCGGAAGAAGTTCGCTACATCTTCAACCGTTATCTCCAGCTGCGCTCCATTCCAGCCCTTGTTGATGACTTGGCAAATAAGGGCCTTCGAACCCGCAGGCGCAAACTCAAATCTGAACGAACCATTGGCGGCGTTTGCTTTGGACAAGGTCCACTAGCGCTGCTGCTCAAGAACCCGATCTACATCGGTAAAATAAAGCACAAAGACAAAATATACCCAGGGGAACATGAAGGTTTGATCGAAGCCGAAGTCTTCGAACGAGTTCAGTCAACCATTGCAACCAACAACCGTCAAAAACTAACCGGATACAACTGCAAGATGCCTAGCTTGCTCTCCGGTATGCTGATTGATCCAGATGGAAGACCAATGTCACCAACTAGGGGACAGCGAGGCAGCAAGATCTATTGCTACTATGTGACGCGCCTCACCAATGGCGAGAAGAAGCGAGACCCTTGGCGTGTTCCTGCCGGCGATGTAGATCAACTGGTCATTGACCATGTCATCAGACGAATAGGCCGAAAAGATGGTTCCGATACGAAACGTCGCGAAGAATGGATGTCCAATCGTGATCAAATGCAATCCTTCTTACGAAAGCTGGAGGGTGGACCGACGGCTGAGAAGCGAGAATCACTGATCGATCTCAATTGCAAAGTTCAGTTAAATCGGGACAATATCCAAATCACGCTAAGCCCACCATCAACCGGCACCGAGATTAAGATCGAACAATCTGCCGAAATTGTCCGCCGCGGAAACGAGCTCAAGCTAATCGATCGTTCCGGTGCCAATACTAAAGGAGCTGACGCCGATCCGGTACTAGTTCGATTAGTCGCTCAGGGATTTGCTGCACAAAAGCATCTGCTTCACGGTGACGAACAACCACTGGTCAAAGATCTAAGCAAACGCCATCTTACGAGATTGGCTAGGCTGTCTTTGCTTGCACCAGATATCATCCAGACGATTATGGACGGCCACCAGCCTAAATCGTTGACCGGGCGTCAATTGCTACGCCGCGGAGACATTCCACTTTGTTGGGAAATGCAGCGGAAACTGCTCGGATTTTCTCCCATTTAGCCACAACAATCTGCATCGACTTTGGTGCCAGCAAAATCGGCCACTGAGATAATTAGGCGTTCTGGCGGTGATCCGCGGTGCAAAATTGGTCTCTGGCACCGTCCCCGATATTGGCGCGCCGCTAAGTTACGGAAAAATCGGCGTAACATCCGAGTATACCGGATTGGCTTCGAGATCACTGAAATCGGGAAGAAAAATGGTGCTGCTGGGGAGAGTCGAACTCCCGGCCTCGTCATTACCAATGACGCGCTCTACCACTGAGCTACAGCAGCCTATCCATTGACGCGGCCTATGCGAATTGAGCGCCGCCATGTCAAGCTGCTTGCGCGCCTAGCAGCAATTTGCGAATAAATGATTATGACCAAGAATATCGAAGAGAAAAACGAGAGGAAGGCAGAACGCCTTGCGGAAGCTCTGCGCGCAAATTTGCGGCGCCGCAAACAGCCAAAACAGCAAGGTACAGATAGGCAGCCGTCAGGACATCATAACAAGTAGCTGCAGCGTGTTTGGGCGCTAGCTATCCGAAATTAATTTACTAACTTTGCCATCCATGCCTTTGCGGCCAGTCATCGTGGCTTTGGTCAACGCTGCATCGCCTGCGCGCAATTCGGTCGGGGTAAGGCCGGTAAACTGCTTCACTTCGCGCACCAGATGCGACTGATCATAAAATGCAAGGCTGAGCTCGCTATCATCCAAACTGTCGCCGCTTGCCAGAATATGTGCCGCCTGTAGCGCGCGGTACTTGCGCGCCAGTTTTTTGGGCGGGAGGCCGTAATACCGGTTTGTCATGCGCTCTAGCTGGCGCTGCGAAAGCCCGGATTGCTCAATCAAAGTGGCGAGGACATGATTCTGGCTATCTATCAGCCATTGATCGACGATGGCAGTAAACTCAAATGGCGCTCTGTCCATTGGTACATAAATTTCAGCCGCCATTTCCTTCATGATTGTAAACTGCTGCTGCATATCGCTAGTCGCGATTAAATGGTCGCGCAGTGCGAACGCCGATTCACCGAATATGACGCTCGCGTCAAAAGCTTTATCCACCCATGTTTCCGCGTCCTTACCCATCAATCCAGCCCATCCCGCTGGTTCCATTCCCCATCCGACGATCGTCTGCGGGCAATGCGCTACTGCCGTGACCGGCGCTGTGGTGGGTCCTATAATTGTAACAGGAAAGGTGGCGGTCGTTTCGCCGTTCGGGAAATGATATTCCCCATCACCGCGCAGATGGAAACGAAATTGAGCGCGGTCGGCACGCTCCAGCTCTGAAAGTGCGTTACCTTCATATTCGAAGTGATAAAATGACGAAACCAGACCAGCCAGTTTCTCTCCAGCTGCTTGATATTGCAGTGAAATCATTACAAACGACCCGTTAAATTTCGCGCGACCCGAATCAACAAAACCGAATGATTTTATAAGGCAAAAAAAAGGGCCTGCCAATGAAGGAAGGCCCTTTTAAGTAAAAGAACTCTGTGTCGCTAAACATCGAGCCCTTCGGGTCGCACAGTTCGTATGGGGAGCATTTGTAAAATATGCTTGGACGGAATCGTCAATTTGGCGCTTTGGTGCGTTTTATTGAGAAGAATCTAGCAAAAATAGCGCGTTTTTGGATGGAATCGACAATTGCGCTGCCGCAATCTTGCTGCGATAGGCTTTCTAGATGCTCTATCAGCTAATCAGACCTCTTATTTTTGGCCTTGAAGCCGAATCGGCGCATGGCCTTTCACTTACGGCCCTGCGTTCATTACCAATTCCGGCTACTTCCAATGCAAATCCATTTCTGACTCAACCGCTTGCCGGTTTGATCTTTCCCAACCCAGTTGGTCTTGCCCCCGGTTATGACAAAGATGCCGAAGTTGCAGGTGAAATATTGCGGTTGGGCTTTGGTTTTGCAGAAGTTGGAACTCTGACCCCGCGCCCGCAAGCCGGCAACCCGCATCCGCGATTATTTCGTTTGGCCGAGGATCGTGCGGTGATAAACCGGATGGGTTTTAACAATGAAGGGCAGGCAGCAGCAGCAGAGCGGCTTAAAAAACTGCGCCGGAAACAGCTATCGGGACCGCTGGGCATCAACATCGGGGCCAACAAGGACAGCGAAGACCGGATCGCGGACTATGTGCAGGGCGTTGAAGCTATGGAAGGTTATGCCGACTATCTGACGATCAATATCAGCTCGCCCAATACCCCGGGCCTTCGCGCTTTGCAGGATAAATCTGCGCTTGACGGTCTGCTGGGAGCGGCGATGGCAGCGCGCAAGGCTGATATGCCGGTATTCCTGAAAGTCGCGCCCGATCTGGAACCTGCCGATATTGATGATATTGTGGAAGTCGCTGACAAGCACAAGCTAGCCGCGTTGATTGTTTCTAACACGACCATTTCGCGCCCGCCGCTTAAATCGGAGCATGCTGCTGAAACAGGCGGACTTTCCGGCGCGCCTCTCAAAGCGCTGGCATTACAGCGGTTAAAGGACTTTCGTGCGGCGAGCGGCGGCAAGATACCGTTGATTGGTGTCGGCGGGATAGAGAATGCACACGACGCTTACGCACGGATCAGGGCAGGGGCTTCGCTGATACAGATATATAGCGCGCTGGTGTATGAAGGCCCCGGCCTTGCAAAGCGCATCAACCATGAATTGGCGACGCTGATAGAAGCTGATGGATTTTCAAACATTGCCGAAGCTGTTGGCGTGGAATAGGGAAAGATGATGAACCGTTTATATTATGCCGCTCTGGCAATCGCTCTCCTCGTAATCCCGCAATCGCTGCTTGCCGAAACGCGTGCGGTTGCATCATCTGCCGATCCCCGCGCGTCGGAAGCAGGCGCCGAAATATTGGCAAAGGGCGGTTCCGCCGCTGACGCCGCGATGGCAATGATGCTGGCGCTCACCGTGGTCGAGCCGCAATCGAGCGGTATTGGCGGTGGTGGCTTCCTGATCCACCAATCGGGCGGAGAAGATGGTAAGCTTACCACAGTCAATGGCCGGGAAGTTGCGCCTGCCGCAGCCAAAGCAGATCGCTTCGTTGGGCCTGACGGCAAACCGCTTGGGTTTCTTGATGCTTTCCAAGGCGGACATTCTGTTGGCGTTCCCGGCAATGTAAGGTTGATGGCGATGACACACGCCAAATGGGGGAAGCTTCCTTGGGCTGATCTATTCGCTCCCGCTATTCGCCTCGCTGAAGAAGGTTATGTCGTTAACAAAACGATGGAAAGCCGTTTGGCGCGCTATTCGCGGCTTTGGCCGAAATTTGCCGAAGCACGCCGCCTTTACTGGCGCGATGGCAAGCCATTGACGGCAGGTATGCGGATCACCAATCCCGATCTAGCCAAGACGCTTAAGAAGATCGCTTCGAAAGGCCCTGATGCCTTTTACACAGGCGATATCGCGCAAGGTATTGTTGATGCAGTCGTCAAAGCCCCCGTCAATCCCGCCAACATGACAATGAGCGATCTGGCCGCCTATAAAGCAACCGAACAAGCTGCGGTCTGCGCGCCTTACCGCATTTATGTCGTTTGCGGGATGGGTCCGCCATCATCAGGTGCCACCACCGTTTTGCAAATTCTCGGCACGCTTGCCGCTTTCGATATGAAAGCGCTTGGTAAAGATAGTGCCCAAAGCTGGCATCTGATCGCGGAGGCCATGCAGCTTGCCTATGCGGATCGTCAGAAATATCTCGGTGATGATCGCTTCGTTGATGTCCCAGTCGCTGGCATGCTCAGCCCGGAATATTTGGCAACGCGCAGTGCGTTGATTGATCCGGCCAAATCGCGCGCCGATTACCCGGCTGGTAAGCCCGAGGGCGCTAAACCGCGGACTAAGGCGGTTTCAAGCGAAGTTGCCGGAACGACGCATTTCGCGGCGGTCGACAAAGATGGCAATGTCGCAAATATGACTTCGACAATCGAGGGAGCGTTTGGCAGCCAGTTGATCGCGGGCGGCTTCTTCCTGAATAACGAGCTGACGGACTTTACCTTTGCGCCGGAAAAAGACGGCGCGCCGGTCGCCAACCGGGTGGAGGCTGGTAAGCGGCCTTTGTCGTCAATGTCGCCAACGCTGGTTTTTGATGCCGATGGGAAAGTAGTCATGGCGCTTGGCTCGGCTGGCGGAAAGCGCATCATTATGCATGTGGCGAAGACACTTGTCGGCGCTATCGATTTTGACCTTCCGCTTGGCGAAGCGATCGCCTTGCCAAATATCTATTATCGCAGAGGTGCAGTGCTGGTTGAGAAGGATACGTCTCTGGCAGCAATGACAGATGAACTGGCAAAATTCGGTGCTGAGGTGAAACCGGCAGACATCGGGTCCAAAGTGAATGGTGCGCAATTAACATCAAAGGGATGGCAAGGCGCATCGGATCCGCGCAGCGAAGGCGTGGCAATCACGCTTGATGAAAATGGCAAAGAAGTACGCCGCGTTGGAGCTGCCGCAAAAGACGCGCCACCTGACAGCGTCTTTTAATCTGGTAGGTTAAACACACCTTCGACCACGGTCACGCATTTCCCGCTAAGTATAGCTTTGTCGCCATCCAGACGGCATCCCACATGCCCACCGCGTTCGCTGGCCTGATAGGCAGTGAAGCTATCGCGGCCAAGCTGCCCCGCCCAATAGGGCGTCAAAACACAATGCGCACTGCCAGTGACGCTGTCTTCGTCAACGCCCGCGCCTGGCACGAATACACGGCTTACCACATCGGTTTCCGTCCCCGGGGCTGTGGCGGTAAAGCTATCATGGCCTAGCGCAGCCAGCGCTTTCATATCGGGACGCAGCGCCAGCACTTCTTCTGCGCTGCCATATCGGAACAGATTATAATGATCGGGGTTTCGCCAGATTTCCAGAATCTCACCGCCCATCGCCTTTGCCGCTTCCGGTAAGTCGGTTTGTTCGGTCGTTATCGCTGGCAAAGCCATGTCATAACCCGGCTGGGCATCGGCCATCACGCCGCGCTGCACGGACAAAATGCCAGCCTTTCGCGTGCGGAATGTGACCAAGTCTTTCGCGTTATCCTGAGAAAGGATGAAATGCCCGCTTGCCAGCGTCGCATGGCCGCATAGGCGGATTTCCACACTCGGCGTGAACCAGCGCAGCTCGAAATCCGCTTCACCGCTTTTATCCGGCACAATGAACGCAGTTTCGGCAAAGTTATTCTCTTCGCCAATCGCCTGTAGAACGTCATCCTCGGGCCAGCTGTCCAAGGGCATTACCGCCGCCTGATTGCCGGTAAACGGCCTATCGGCAAAAGCATCGATATGCGCATAAGGTATTTTAGTCATGGTCATGTCCTGCCATTTCCTCCGGTTCATAGCCGATCTCGTCACTATGGCCTTCAGGATCGGGATGGATCAATACTTCCAGTCCCGGGAATTCTGCCATCAGCTTGCCTTCGATTGCGTCCATCACATCATGCGCCTCTGCGACCGTCATTTTTGGATCGACCGAAACATGAAACTGGCAAAAATCATATGAGCCTGCCGAGCGTGTACGCAGCGCATGAATACCTTTTAGCTCCGGATGTTTAAGGGCGACCGCAAGGAACTTTTCGCGTTTTGCGAGCGGCCATTCGCGGTCCATTAGATGGTCGAGTGCCAGCTTGGCAGCGCGAGAGGCACCCCAAAGTAGCCAGATAGCAATGGCAAAGCCGAAGAGCGGATCAGCGCCTTTCAGGCCGAGCAAATTATCCAGCACAATAGCGGCAATGACCGCTGCGTTTAATAGCAAGTCGGTTTGATAGTGAACATGGTCCGCATGGATAGCGACCGATCCTGTTTGTTTGATTACCCGGCGTTGATAGAACAGCAATGCAAAGGTCACCGCGATTGCGATCAACGATACACCAATGCCATATTCGGGTTCAGCGGTCGTTGCGCCTGATGTGAGGCGGACAATCGCTCGCCACCCGATTAGCAGCGCCGAAGCTGTAATCAACATCACTTGAAACAGGGCAGACAAGGCTTCTGCTTTCCCATGACCGAAACGGTGCTGCTCATCAGCGGGTTGCGCAGCGTAACGCACGGCAAAAAGCGTGACCAATGATGCAACGAGATCCAGCCCGGTATCGGCAAGCGAACCGAGCATTGCCACCGACCCTGTTTCGGCAGCAGCAAAGACCTTTATTGCGACCAGAAACAAAGCGGTCGCCACGCTGGCCAGCGCAGCATTGCGGGTCAGATTATCATGGCCGTGATCATGATGAAAATGCGCGCCGCTCATGGATAGAGCATTCCAGACGTCCAGCTATCACCCTCGCGCTCGAACAACCAACGCTCATGCAAACGGAATTCGCGATCTTGCCAAAATTCGATCCTTTCCGGCATGACGATATGTCCGGACCAATGCGCAGGGCGCGGCACTTCGCGACCGTTAAACCGCTTTTCGGTTTCGGCAACGCGCGCCTTTAGCGTCGTGCGATCATCCAGAGGGCGTGATTGATCGGAAGCCCACGCGCCGATTTGCGATTCGCGCGCACGGCTTGAAAAATAGGCATCCGCCGCTGCATCACTGACAGGCATCGATGGCCCTTCAATGCGTATCTGCCGGCGCAGGCTTTTCCAGTGAAACAGCAGCGCGACATTGTCATTTTCGGCAAGTTCGCCGCCCTTACGGCTTTCAAAATTGGTATAGAAAACAAATCCGCCTTTGCCATCTGCATCGGGCCCATGTTCTTTTAACAGCACCATTCTTACCGATGGACGGCCTTCGCCATCAACTGTTGCCAATGCCATGGCATTGCCATCATTCGGCTCCGTCTTGCGGGCTTCAACATACCATTCGGCAAATAACGCATAGGGGTCTTTATCTTCCATATTTCAACCGATAGGCTAGACTGGCTTCAGAAAAAAGAGGGCAAAGGGGAAATGGCGATGGATTGGGAGTTAATTTTCAAAATCTGCAACACTTGGATTGTACCATTTTGGTTGATCATCGCATTTGCATCGCGGACCGGGCTTTGGACGAAAATCGCATTCTTTGGTGGCGTTGCGCCGCTTTCTCTGGTCTATGCGATATTATTGCCGCTCATTATGGCTGGTATTGTCGATCCGGTCGGCACGCAGGAAGGCAGCTTTCAGTCGCTAGCGGGCGTGATGAGCCTTTTGTCGAGCAAAGGCGGCGCGACGATAGGCTGGGTGCATTATCTCGCCTTTGATATGTTGGTCGGAATCTGGATTGCCCGCAATGCCGATAGCTATGGAATTCACCGGATTATTCAGGTGCCCATCCTGTTTTTCACGCTGATGGCCGGGCCGCTTGGGCTTGTTCTATATTTGATAATAAGGGCGTTCCTTGGGAAAGGCGAAGAGAGCGGGCTTGTGCCGCGCTGATACTTCACATTGACTTTGGGACTTCCAATACCGATTTAGGTAGCTAAGACAGTCGCAACAACGATAACAGGGCAACAATGGCAGATCCCTATTCAACTTTGGGCGTTTCAAAAGGGGCGGATGAAAAGGCGATTAAGAGCGCCTATCGTAAGCTTGCGAAAGAACTGCATCCTGACAAAAACAAGGATAATCCGAAGGCTTCGGAGCGTTTTAGCGATGTGACAAAGGCCTATGACCTATTGTCCGATAAAGACAAACGCGCCGCCTTTGATCGCGGAGAGATAGACGGCGAAGGCAATCCGCGCCATTTCGGTGGCGGGTTTGGCGGCGGACAACCCGGACAGGGCGGCGGATCGTTTGATTTCGGTAGCGGCGGTATTGACCTAGGCGATATATTTGACGGTATTTTCGGCGGCGGCGGTACACAATCTCATTCCGGCCAATCAAGTTCTGGCAGTTTTGGCGGTGCACAGCAGCAACGCAGTGCAAAGCCACCCAAGGGCGCGAATGTTGCCTATACCCACCTCGTGTCATTCACCGATGCAGCAACGCTCACGCCGCAGCGCCTGACGATGAGCGATGGCAAGACCGTGGAGTTTAAGCTCCCCAAAGGCGTCGTCGCCGGCCAGCAAATCCGCATTCCGGGCAAAGGACAGCCAGGGCCAGGCGGAAATGGCGATGCGATGGTATCGCTGAAAATTGGCAAACATCCGCATTTTGAACGTGACGGAGACAATATCCGGCTCGAACTGCCGATTAGTTTGCGAGAGGCCATCGAAGGCGCGAAGGTGAAGGTGCCAACGGTTACAAAACCGGTCATGCTGACCATCCCCGCCAAGATACAGGGCGGCACGACGATGCGCCTGAAAGGCAAGGGATTTAGCAAGAAAAAGGGTGGCCATGGCGATCAATATGTGACGCTAATGATCCGCCTGCCGGATGATGAAAAGATACTTGGCAAGATTACCGACCTTTTGCCCGATGATGGCGATATCAGGTCGGAACTGGGCGTCTAACCAAGGTCTATGTCGGAACATTCACCGCTCTCCCCCGAGGCCCGCGCGCAAAAAGGCGCAGGACGAGAAGAGAGCGAAGATAGCTGGTTCCACCGGCTTGATATACCGCACCAGTTTAAAGAAGTCGTCCGGCGAGTGACGGTTGGCGTCTATAGTGAAGGTTTCATCCATGCCGGAAACTTCGCCTATCTGGCGATGCTGGCGATATTTTCCTTTTTCATCGTGGCGGCAGCGATTGTTGGCGCATTTGGTGACGGTGCGGCCGGTTTCGGGCTTGCAGAAGCATTTTTTGCGACCGTCCCGCCTAGCGTTGGAAATGCACTGCGTGAACCGGTAGAGGCAGCGATGAATGCGCGCAGCGGGCCGCTTTTGTGGCTCAGCGCCGGTGTCGGGTTATGGACGACCGCCAGCTTGATAGAGGCCTTCCGCGATATTCTAAACCGTGCGTATGGAACCGAACCGGAACGATATTTCTGGCATTACCGGCTTGGCAGTATTTTGCTGGTGATTGGCGCAGTCATGCTCGCGATGCTGGCTTTTGGCGCGCAAGTATTTGTATCAGCGATTGAGGAAGTGGTGGTCCGCTATTTCCCGACGGCGCAAGGCAATGATGACTTTTATGCGCTGGGGCAATTCATTCCGTTCATTGTCCTTTTTGCCACGATTTATATTATCTTTCGGGCGCTGACACCGCCCAAATATCGTGCGCGCGGGTTTGCACAATGGCCCGGAGCCGCGATCGTCAGCCTGTGGTGGCTGGTGTGCACCAGTTTGCTACCTTATTTTGTCACAAGGATGGCGAATTATAATCTGACCTACGGCAGTCTTGCGGGCGTTATGATTACGCTGATCTTCTTCTATTTAATCGGATTGGGGCTGGTAACGGGTGCGCAATTGAATGCAGCGCTGGCAAATGCCAACGGAAATGGCTTAAAGGATGCTGAAGACGAAAATGCGAAGGAGTGAATGCGACCATGGGTGATTTGATGAAGGGCAAACGCGGCCTGATCATGGGGCTGGCGAACAACAAATCTCTCGCTTGGGGCATTGCCCAGCGATTGAAGGTGGAAGGCGCGGAGCTTGCAATGAGCTATCAGGGTGAAGTCATGCTGAAGCGGGTCAAACCGTTAGCTGACGAACTTGGTTGCGATTTTCTGCTCGATTGCGATGTCTCCGACATGGATAATCTGGACAAAACCTTTGCCGATCTCGCTGCAAAATGGCCGAAAATCGATTTTGTCGTCCATGCGATTGGCTTCACGAATAAAGAGGCGCTACGCGGCAAATATTATGACGTGTCGCTCGATGATTTCCTGATGACCATGAATATCAGCGTTTACAGCTTCACTGCCGTCGCCAAACGCGCAGCGGAAATGATGAACGAAGGCGGTTCCATGCTGACGCTCAGCTATTATGGCGCAGAAAAAGTGATCCCGCATTATAATGTAATGGGCGTTGCCAAATCCGCGCTCGAAACATCCGTCAAATATCTCGCCAATGATGTTGGTCCTGACGGTATTCGGGTGAATGCGATTTCAGCTGGCCCGATCAAAACGCTCGCGGCGAGCGGGATTGGGGATTTCCGATATATCCTGAAATGGAATGAGTTTAATTCGCCCATGCGGCGCAATGTGACGATTGACGATGTCGGTGCATCGGCGGTCTATTTCCTGAGTGACTTATCCAAAGGCGTGACCGGCGAAACCCATCATGTCGATGCAGGATACCATACGATTGGCATGAAACAGGAAGATGCGCCGGATATCGCGCTGGGTTAAGTATGGCGTTCAGCATTGACCATGTGCAAATTGCTATTCCCATAGGCGGCGAGGAAAAGGCGCGAGCCTTTTTCGGCGAATTGTTGGGGCTAGCAGAAATCGCCAAACCGCACGATATGGCAAAGCGCGGTGGGTGTTGGTTCAAGGTTGCTGACCTGCAACTTCACGTTGGTGTGGAAAAGGAATTCCGACCAGCCAGAAAAGCACATGTGGCTTTGCGAACCGATGCCCTTGATACAATGCGCGATAGCATGGAGCTTGCAGGATACGAAACTTTCGACGATACCAAAATAGACGGGCGGCATCGCTTTTTCAGCCATGACCCATTTGGAAATCGGATCGAATTTATGGACAAAGTTGCACGCTCATGAGTTTTAACACTTTCGGACGCGTTTTTCGCTTTACCACTTGGGGAGAAAGCCACGGGCCTGCGCTGGGCGCGGTTGTGGATGGCTGCCCGCCAGGATTGGCGCTGTCGGAAGCGGATATTCAGCCTTTCCTTGATGCGCGCAAACCCGGCACATCGAAATTCACTACTCAGCGTAAAGAGCCGGATCAGGTTCGTATTCTATCGGGCGTGTTTGAAGGCAAAACAACTGGCACGCCGATTTCGCTTATGATCGAGAATGTCGACCAGCGTTCCAAGGATTATTCTGAAGTCGCCAAAGCCTATCGCCCCGGCCATGCCGATTATAGCTATGATGCGAAATATGGGCTTAGAGATTATCGCGGTGGTGGTCGGTCGAGCGCACGCGAGACGGCTGCGCGGGTTGCAGCAGGTGCAGTGGCGCGGGCCGTTATGCCCGAAGTCGAAATTGTCGCCTATGTTGCGGAAATTGGTGGCGACCGGATTGATCCCGATAATTTTGAATTTTCGCAAATTGATCAAAACCCGTTTTTCTGTCCCGATGAGGCGGCGGCAAAGCGCTGGGAAAAGCTGGTCGATGATGCGCGCAAGGTTGGCTCTTCACTGGGTGCGGTGATCGAATGCGTCGCGACCGGCGTTCCGGCCGGATGGGGCGCGCCAGTCTACGCAAAGCTCGACAGCGAGCTGGCATCGGCGATGATGAGCATCAATGCGGTAAAAGGCGTTGAAATCGGTGCAGGCTTTGATGCGGCACGGCTTTCGGGCGAAGAAAATGCCGACCGGATGCGTCCGACAAAAGAGGGCAGCAATCATCCGGAATTTCTAGCCAACAATGCGGGCGGTATTGCGGGCGGAATTTCAACCGGGCAGCCTGTTGTTTGCCGTGTTGCATTTAAGCCGACCAGCTCTATCTTGAAACCCGTCGAAACCATTACGCGTGAAGGCGAGGCGACGGATATTGTCACCAAGGGGCGTCACGACCCTTGCGTCGGCATTCGCGGCACACCTGTTGTAGCGGCAATGATGGCGCTGGTGCTGGCCGACCAGAAACTGCTCCACAGGGCGCAATGCGGCTAATTTTCCTCTTCCTTTTTGCATGCGCTGCTTTTGCTAGCCTTGGTTCGGCTGCGAAAGTCGCTGAAAGACCAAGATTGACCTATACGGGGCTTGGTGACGTAAAGATCGGGATGAGCGAAACGCGGGTAAAGGCGCTTGGTTTCAAACTTACCCAAACTGGCCCTTGGGACAAAATTGGCGGTGAATATTATAATGATTGTCACCACCTGGATAGCGCTCCAAATTACCCGAATGTCGCGGTGATGATAAGCCAGCAAAAAGTTGTTCGTATCGAGATTGACTATAATGCTCCCTCCGGACTCTGGAAAAGCTATTCCGGCGCAACCAACGGCATGACTGACGATGAAGTTCTCAAAATCTATGGCAAGAAAGTGAAGCGCAAACCGCATCCTTATTCGGGCGATGCTGGCTCTTATTTGACGCTCACCAAGCAAGATGGCCGATATTCGATGATTTTTGAAACCGGCCTGGTTGACGGCAAGCAACCCAAACGTGTCCAAGGCTTTCGAAGCGGTTATTCTCTGCCGGTTGGCTATATCGAGGGCTGTGCCTGAATGATCGAGATTATCCGTGCTTATATCGATGCGCATCAGGCGGGCATCGGGTTACTCATTCTGGTGGCGCTTTTTGCCGGGTTCATTGTCGAACGGTTCCCGGCTGCTGTTGTCGCAATTTTGGGCGCATGTGCATTTCTATTTTTGGGCATTATCGATAGCAAACAGCTATTTAGTGTCTTTTCCAACAGCGCGCCGATAACGATTGCGGCCATGTTTATCCTGTCAGGTGCATTGCTTAGGACAGGTACGCTTGATGCTATTGCGGGCGCGATCATTCGCCGCGCGCAAAAGCGTCCGAAGCTGGCCGTGGCAGAGATGTTTTTCGGGGCCTTTGTGGCGTCTGCATTTATGAACAACACACCCGTGGTGATTGTGATGATCCCGATCATTATGCGCCTTGCAAAAGCAACCGGTTTCTCGGCCAAAAAGCTGCTCATCCCGCTCAGCTTTATCTGCATATTGGGCGGTACAACGACCTTGATAGGCACATCAACAAATCTGATCGTAGATTCGGTTGCGCGCGCCGAGGGCGAAGCAGGGTTTGGCATTTTTGATATGACACCTTACGGGCTTGCCGCGGCATTTGCCGGAACGATCATGATGGTTCTTTTCTCGCGCCATCTGCTGCCCGATGGCGATGATGTCACGCCCTTTACGGAAGATGAAAATTCAATTTTTCTGACCGAACTTATTGTGCGGAGCAGCGGGGATGCAATCGGGAAACGGCTGGGCGATCTGGCGATTGGGCGCCGCACAAATATTCGGATTACCGCCGTGAAGCGCGATAGCGTTTATGTCCGGCATGATGTTCTTGAAGAAATACTGGGCGAGGGTGACCGGATTGTTGTTCAACTAAACATGATCGAGCTATTGTCGCTGCGTTCGTCCGACGATTTCAAAATCGGTATTATCCGCAAGGGCGATGCTGGTGCGATGGGGGAATCTCTGGTCGAAGCGACTGTAGCACCGGGGCATCCGGCAATTGGAAGCCGCCTGATCGATATTCCGTTTCTAAAGGATTTGAATGTCCGCATCCTCGGCCTTACGCGGTTTCGCAATTTGCCTCGTTCCGATCTGCCAAATGCCCGTATTCATGCCGCCGATCGATTGATCGTTACCGGGTCGAACCAAGACGTCCGGCGGATGTATCAAAACCCTAACCTGTTTGGGGTTGGCCAGACACGAGCACGCGCTTTCCGGCGTGACCGCGCACCGATTGCCATTGGCGCGCTTGTCGCCGTCGTGGTTCTGGCAGCAACCGGAATTTTAGCAATTGAAGTGGCAGCCATATTGGCCGTTGGCGCGATATTGCTGGCGCGCTGTATTGATGCAGAAGAAGCATGGGGCTCGATTGACGGCAATGTACTCGTGCTGATCTTTGCTATGCTTGCCGTTGGCGTTGGTCTTCAACAGGCCGGCAGCGTCGATATGATGGTCGGTTGGATAAAACCAGTGTTAATGGATCTGCCGCCATGGGCCTTGATAATTGCGGTTTACGCCATTTCGGTGCTGATGACCGAAATCGTCACCAACAATGCTGTTGCGATTATTATTACCCCGATTGCCATTTCGCTTGCCCATGAATTGGGCGTTGATGCCCGGTCGCTGGTTTTGGCGGTGATGTTTGCCGCGTCATCAAGCTTTGCAACGCCGATAGGTTATCAGACGAACACGCTGGTCTATGCAGCGGGCAACTATAAATTCGTGGATTTTTTCCGAGCCGGTATACCGCTGACCATAGGTGTTGGTCTGACGACTTGTATCGCGATCAGCATGATGGCCAATTGAATTCAACCCCGGCCTGCACCGCGGATAATAGCCGGTTTATACGACCGTTTTGCTAAGCGCTTTTTCGGTGAAAGCTGTATCGCCTTCAACCGCGCCGACAAGGGCAAGGCTGCCGTCGCTTCCGCGGCGAGCCACAAGGACGACAAATTCGTCACCGGGTCCTGCAAATTCCGATAGATCACGCAATTTTGCATCGCGAAGGCGAGGGCGAGGATCGGCGGACGAAACGGCAACATGTTCACCGCGCGCAACTTTGCGCGCACGGCGTTCGGCTTTGACAATGGCCTTCAAGCCGCCATCCTGTTTGCCAATCAATTCTGCGAGGCCGCCCATTGGCACTGCATTACGCTGCGCAAAGTTCAAGGCCGCTGCAAATTCTGTCAGGCGGGTTTTGTCGTAATTTGCGCCAAACACCAGCTTCACGATAGGTGTCATTGGCGCGCGTTCTTGTGCGGTAATCCCGCTGTCGGTTAGCAATTCTGCAAAGTCATCAGCATTTTTTTCTGCGACCAGTGCGAAATCCCATGCGCGGCCAATTGCACCATATAGCGCATCGCGGCTGCGATGATCTGCTTCGCGCGCATCATCGGCGCTGTTGCGTGCAGCATTCAACCAATCGGCCAGGCTGGAATTTTCGCTAGGCTCATCCGTACCGACTACAAACTCTTCTCCCAAAGCTAGCTCCGACACTTCGTCGGGCACTGAAACGGGGGCATCGAGGGTTGCGCCGGTTGGGCTATCTGCCCAGGCCGGAACATGTTCGCGTGGTTGTGGCTGGCTTTCCAGCGCTTGTTCGACTTCGGCCTGCAACTCACTAGTTACGTCCGCAGCAGCAACTTCCTTCCAATTGATAACGCCATAGATGAAATCGATTGTGTCATCATCCGACGAATATGGAAGCAATATGCCGCGATACATGATCGTCACATTGTTATCATTGACAAATTCAGCTTCGAAACCAATCGGCGCACGATTGGCAATGATCTGAAGATAGTGATCAGTAATACGCGAAAGTAGCGAACGGGGCGGCACTTGATCGAGATAGGAAATATCTTCGCCAAGCTCACATGCTTGCCGCAATTCGTCGCCCAAATAGGGGATAGACGGATTTTCGATGCCCGATGTGAAATCAAGCAAAACCGAATAGTCGCGAAAATCGTCAACATCTTCCGGATTTAATTCTTCAACCGGAGGATAATTCTTCTCGCCAAGCTGGCTTGTCCAGAAATTATAGGCGCGAACCTGCATACGTCGCTCATCACCGGATACCACCGGCGGCGCTTCAATTGCTACATCTTCCTGATCTTCTGAATATTGCGCATAATCAGGCGCTTCGGCCTCTTCAGCCGGGTTCAAAGAATCAAATCCGCGCAAATTATCCATCATTTTGGTCCCGTTGCCTGTTGGTTTAAAACAACCACATGAGGCGCAATTTGGCGGTTGATGGTTAAGATGACGTAAACTTTTGGCAGTTTTGGGCGATTGATCGCGAAAATAAGGGTGATGTCAGACTCGACATTTTGCACGGATGTGAAATAAGATTCTTCCGAGCGCGCAAATTACTGCAATCAACAATAGGAGTTACCGATGTATAGCCACAATATGGTTGGATCGAACGACATTGATCGTTCCAAGAAATTCTACGATGCACTGTTCACCTCAGTGGGCGGGAAGGAAGCCATGATCGATGACAAGGGCCGCTTAATCTACGCGCATAATGGTGGAATGTTTCTGGTAACGCCGCCGATTGACGGTGAACCAGCAACACATGGTAATGGCTGTACGGTTGGTTTTGGCATGGAAAGTCCAGAGCAGGCCGATGCTTGGCATAAAGCCGGCGCGGCAGCTGGCGGAAAAGAAATCGAAGATCCGCCGGGGGTACGCAGCGGCGCGATGGGCGATCTATATCTGGCCTATCTTCGTGATCCGGACGGCAACAAACTATGTGCTTTGCATCAGATGGGTTCATAAATCTCGTATTTGGCGGGGAGGCACTCTAGTCTCCCTGCCAGATAACGCCATCCTTCGCGCTGGTATCAACCCGCAGTTCAAACACGTCCGGCCGCGCATAATGGCCATCAGTATCCAGTGAAGCCAGCTCGCGAGAGCAAGCCGATAAATCTATATCTGCAAAAACTGTCTCCGATTGCGCGCTTGCTTCTGCCAATATCTCGCCATCCGGCGCGATGATCTGGCTGCCTCCAAATTGCAGCTGTCCTTCATTCATGCTCATAATAAGCGCCCGGCCATCCGCATTTCCGCCAGCCAGTTCCAACCCTTTCAACAAATCGTCACGATGCTGCACCGTGCCAGCAGCAAGCACATAGCTGCGGCCTTCAAAGGCATAATGGCGTGAAGCGATGGAATAGGTTTCCCGCACCGTGGGCCATGCGGCGATATGGATATTTTCCTGCCTATTATGCATGGCTGCACGCGCAAGCGGCATCCAATGTTCCCAGCAAATCAGACTACCGACAATGGCATCATCCTGATTATGCACCTCAAGCGTTGATCCATCGCCGCGATTCCATATCAGGCGTTCGCCATGGGTCGGAACCAGCTTGCGGTGCGGCAAGGGGGTTTGTTCCGGGCGGAATAATATCTGGTTGTTATAGAGACTATTTCTGTGCCGTTCGTGCGCGCCTACAGAGATAAGCGTTCCGGATTTA